>JAHDFT010000006.1:3871-28017 GCA_020628015.1 Bacteroidota bacterium | reverse complement strand
TACTTAGTTGCCACAGCCAATAAATCAAAACAAAGATCATCTGCTTGTGCTGTGTAGTAATCATCTACTTTTATATTATGGACTAATTTATCATTGCCTTTCATCAATAAGCGGCGATTGAAACGATTGAGTATGTCATAAGGAATTTGCAGGAAAATTCTAGGTAAGCGATATTGTAGGTTGAAAATATCAAAACGGGTGAATTTATGAACGGAAGCTTTATTCTTTTCGTAGTAATCCATCACCTTCTGATTGCCATACACGCCCCTCATATTCACTTCAGAGAAATAAGCTCCTAATAGATTTGTTAATTCTTGAACGGTATATTCTCTGACATGCCACGGATTGCGTGTCAAGGACATTTTAATATTTGGTGTGGTTAAAATAGCTAATCCACCAGGTTTCAAAACCCTAGCCATCTCTTTGACAAACTGCACATCATCCTCAATATGCTCTATGACCTGAAAACTGACCAAACAATCAAAGGTATTGTCTTCAAAAGGGAATGGTGGTACACTCTTTCTAATAAAATCTACATGTGGATATTTGGCAATATAGTGATCTACATTAGAAGCATATTTGTCAATTGCTGTATAAGCCTCCGCATGGCTTGCCAAAATATCTATTCCATAACCTTCCCCACATCCTACCTCTAGGACTTTCCCACTAATCATCTTTGCAGCCTCTGTATAAGCGACTAAATGACGTTGGTAAATGACATTATCAGAATGATCGTTTGAAGAAACCCGTTCAGCAGTTTGTAAGGACATTATATTTAATTTGTTGATTTGAAATTTGTGAAGTATAAATTTATTAACGCTCTATTCTATCAATTAATATACCGAAATAGCTATAAGTGATGGAACAGAAATAACTTAGGCCATATCCTTTATTATTTAGTCTAATACTGCGTTACAAAAATATTACGTACATTACATGTATGCGCTATTTTTGCGCCTTGTCTTAGACTAAATAATGGAAAGCCTATTTCGGCCTAATTTATTTCTAATCCATCACTAAGAATAATAGGGACAATATATGACGCTTCAATCACCAATCCATTTTTCACTATTCCTTAACGACCTACAGAAAAGAAAGGTTTAATTTAGCTACTTAGAAATTGAACTTTAGTGAGTGTTGAGGGTAAAATACAGCAAGTATGACAGTATGTACTTTGCTTGTTTAACTAGCGAATTATATAGGATAGCCAAACAAAAATTAGTGGCATAAAAATAATTCCGTATATTCGCACCTTATTATAATAAGGATAACAAAGCTTGACGAATCTTAGGCAAGATTGTTGCGAGCTTATTATGCATATCAAAAATAAGTAGAAAATAATAATCAATAATGGATCAGAATCAATTCAAAGGATTAAATAGACTTGGCGGATGGCTTGTTTTGCTTATTAGCGGCATTGTCTATACCTTGACGATGGAATCAACTGCCAGTTTATGGGACTGTGGAGAATTTATTGCCTCTGCCTACAAACAACAGGTCGTTCACCCACCTGGAGCCGCATTATTTTTAATGATTGGACGTATGTTTACTTTACTAGCAGGTGGCAATGAAATGATCGTTTCTCTGAGTATGAATTTTATGTCTGCAATGTGTTCTGCAATAGGCATGATGTTTTTATTTTGGACAACGACGCATATTGCCAGACGTTTGTTGATAGGTTATGGCAAAGAATTGACAAAAGGACAAGGTTTCGCAGTATTAGGAGCTGGTTTGGTGGCTGCCTTAGCTGGTACTTTTGCCGATTCTATTTGGTTTTCGGCTGTAGAGGGTGAGGTCTATTCCATGTCTTTGATGTGGTCGGCAATGGTATTCTGGTCTATTTTACAATGGGATGAAGTCGCTGATGAACCTTATGCTGATCGCTGGTTGCTCTTTACCACCTTCCTTATCGGTTGTTCCATATTCGTTCACTGGTTAAACTTATTGACCATTCCTGCGATGACCTTTGTCTACTACTTCCGTAGAAATAAAGTGGTTAGTACCAAAGGAATGTTGATCACTTTCGGTATTGCCATCGTATTATTAGGAGCGATTTTAAGTGGTGTAATTACTGGTCTACTAGACATTGTAGCTTGGTTTGAGTTATTGTTTGTCAATAATATGGGGCTACCATTCAATAGTGGTCTGATCTTCTTTTTAATCTTATTGATCGGTTTGATTGTTGGCGGTTTATCTTATGCTAAAAAACAAAACAGCCCTATTCTATATAATGTATTGACTGGTTTTATTTTCATTTTAATTGGTTATTCTACTATTACCACAACTGTTATCCGTTCTAATGCTGGTCCTAATATTGACATGAACAGCCCTAGAGATATTGTGAGTTTGAGTACTTATTTGAAAAGGGAACAGTATGGTAGTCGTCCTTTCTTAACAGGTCATGATTTTACGGCTGAATTTAAGGGGACAAATGTAACAGGTAAGCGTTATGCTAAAGGAAAAGATAAATATGATATCGTAGGTGAACGCCTAGAATATACTTATAAGGGAGATAAGCGTTTATTTCCTCGTGTTTATTCTCAAGATGGCAATCACCCTCAATTGTATCGACAATGGTTGGGCTTAAAACCAAAAGAAAAACCCAATTTCTTTGATAATATTAGTTTCTTCCTCAATTACCAGATCAAACATATGTATATCCGCTATTTCCTCTGGAATTTTGCGGGTAGGCAGAATGATGAACAAGGAATGGGGACGATAAAAAATGGTAATTGGATTAGTGGTATTCCTTTCTTGGATTCCATACATATTGGTAATCAATCGGAAATTACCCCCGAAATGGCCAATCATCCATCCAGAAATACCTATTTCTTCTTACCATTGGCACTAGGTTTACTAGGTTTTGTTTTCCATGCTATGAATAATCGTAGATGGTGGGTAATTGTCTTGCTGCTCTTCTTTTTTACAGGAATAGCCATTATTATTCAAGGAAACTCACCGCCCGTCGAGCCTAGAGAACGAGATTATATTTTCGCCTTCTCCTTCTATGCCTTCTGTATTTGGATTGGCTTAGGGGTTGTGGCTTTATTTGATATTTTTAAAGATCGTATTGCTGGTACGGGAGCTTCTTTTGCGGCTTTGGGTATTGGTTTATTGATTCCTGCAATTATGGGTTTCCAAAACTGGGATGATCACGACCGTTCTGGACGTTTTGCAGCTCGTGATTTTGCTGCCAATTACTTAAACTCTTGTGCGCCTGGTTCGATTATATTTACACAAGGAGATAATGATACTTATCCTTTGTGGTATGCCCAAGAGGTAGAAGGTATCCGTCGGGATGTGCGTGTGGTGAATTTGAGTTTATTGGGGGTTGATTGGTATATTAATCAATTGAGGAGAAAGGTGAATGATGCGGCTCCTGTGGCGATGACCATGACTCCTGCGAATATTCGAGGTAGCAAGCGAGATGTGGTTCCTGTGCTAGAAGATCCTAAATACAAGGATAAATTTATTAGCTTGAATCAAGTGATGAAATTTGTTGCAGATGAATCACCAGCATCTAAGGTTGGTCCTAATAGAGATGTAGATTTTATTCCTTCTAATAAGATTAAAATTCCTGTTGACAAAAATAATTTTATTAATGCGGGAGCGATTGCACCAGAGGATTATCCTTTACTACAAGATGAAATGCGTTTTGAGATTCCTAAGAGTAAGCGTAATCTGTACAAGAATGACTTGATGGTATTGGATATTGTTAATGCTAACTTGGGTAAACGTCCTATGTACTTTGCTATTTCAGTAAGTCCTGGTAGTTATTTAGGTTTGCAAAAATACTTCCAGCTAGAAGGTTTGGCTTATAGAATTGTGCCTATTACTGGTAAATCAAAGGGGATTTATGAAGGACGAGTGAATACTGATATTATGTACGAAAATCTTATCAACCGCTTCAAATTTGGTAATATTGACCAAAATGGGGTGCATGTGGATAGTGATCTTAGAAGAATGATTTATAATTTCAGAGGGAATTACCAAGCATTGGCAGATGAGTTGATTGCTAAAGGAGATAAAAAACGAGCTAAAGAGGTATTGGATCACAGTTTACAATATATGCCAGAAAATGCAGTACCTTATAGCATTTTTATGATCTCTTATGTACAGAGCTACTATGATGTAGATGATACCAAAACAGCTAATGAATTAGCAGAAAAAATTGCAACCAAATTGACCGATGATTTAGGCTATTATCAATCGCTTTCTCCTTCGAAGCAAAGGGTTTTCAATCGAGAAATTGAAACGAATCAGGGATTATTTGGTATGTTATTACAAACCGTTAAGCGACAAAAGCAAACTGAACTTCAAAAGAAATTAGAAGAGATGATGCGATAAAAAAACATAATTATATTGTTATAATAGCTATTCTAGCTTGATTATCAATATAGTTTTTTTTGTTTTATAACATTCTAAAAGCCACAATTTACGATTGTTTGCGTACTGTTTAGAACAGTTCATAATCATCAAAAATTGTGGCTTTTGTCATTTTTTGTCTTAATATTGCACTCTTAATTATATTTAGCTATTCATCATATTGAAAAAATACCTCTTCCCTTTCTTTATTACCTCGTTTTTGCCTACCCTTTATCGTGTCTATTTTTCATTTTTAAGTCTCAACATTGTTCAATAATGTAGCATTTATTGTATATTATATGTTTTTATCAATAGCTACATTACGATTTTAAAACTGACTCAAATGTATCATCATTACCAGTTACCGCTCTTAATGCTGTTGCTTTTTGGTATTGCTTCCTGTGTTTCTAGTAGACAAGCAGATAATATGGCTTATCTTTATAATGACAAAGCTGCTGTGCAATATGCAAAAATACAGGTATACCACACAGATCACGACTCCTCAACACTATTCATTGGTATTCCTAAAACTGGGCTAGACTTTAATGTTAAGGGAATCACCGAATTAGACATCAATCTACTATTTTACCGAGAAGGTCGATTGAAAAAATTTGCAGATAGCATTCGCTTTCGGACAAGTATTAGCGATTCTATAACAGGAGATTACATAAGCGTTAAAAAAGACCTACCAATTGCTAGAGGAGAACAAGTCTTGGTTAAAGTTATTATCCATCAAGTCCATACGCAAAAACGCTGGGAACAACAACATTGGATGGAAAAACACCATACAACGGATGAAGATAATTTCTTAATTCGTCAAGATAGTGCTTCGACTAATAGTGTCCTTTTTGAACCTTATACTTTCGTTGGCGATTCTCTTTTTATAGACTACAGAGGCAAAAGAAATCCCGAATTACTAGTAAACTACTATCCTCCCGTTCGTCAGCTTGCGCTACCTCCTTTTGAGATGCGGCGTAAAGCTCCATTCCCTAGTCAATCAGAAGCAGACAGCTCTTTTTACATCAAAAATGGTGTATTTTATCCACAAAAAGCTGGTTTGTATCACCTCCGCTACTCCCCTACTGATAGTTTTGGGCGAAGTATTGTTGTTGCTGAAGATGGTTTTCCCAAGCTAACCACTGTTCCAGATCTAGTAGAAACCCTGCGTTTTATTACCAAAAAAGCAGAATACAAATCTTTAATGACCGCTAAAACGCCCAAAGCAGCCTTAGACCAATTCTGGCTCAAGAGATCAGGCAGTCAAGATAGAGGAAAAATATTGATCAAGGAGTTTTATGGACGAGTACAAAAGACCAATAAACTTTTCACCACCTTCAAAGAAGGCTGGAAAACCGATAGAGGCTTGATTTTCATCATTTATGGAGAGCCTGATGTGCTTAATAAAACTCAAAATCGAGAAATTTGGACTTATAGAGGCAGTAGTGATCGTCCAAGTTTACAATTCGTTTTTAATAGAAAATACATCTCCTTTAGCAAGCACTTCTATGAACTGGAACGAGATCCAGCCTTAGCAGATGCCTGGCATCATGCCGTTTATGAATGGCGTAGGGGCTTTATTCGGAATCCTTCGGGTCAGTAGGTTGGCTTATTTTGTTTATTCCTAAACAAGAAACGAGGATTTACAATATATTGTAAATCCTCGTTTTTGATGTAAAAATGTACGTTATTTGCAAAATATTTGTATAACAAAGCATCAAGCCATCCTATGGACTACAATAAAACCAAATCTAATCTCATTTTTGGTAGACATCCTATTTTAGAAGCTTTACAGGCAGATCGAGCCTTTGATAAGATTATGATTGCCAAGGGGAGCAGAAATGAAGTCATTAGTCAAATCCTGAAGTTGACCAAAGCTAATGATATTCCTGTCCAATTTGTACCTGTCGAAAAACTCAACCGAGTGACTCGCAAAAATCATCAAGGCGTACTGGGTTTTGCCGCTTTAATCCCTTATTATAGCCTAGAAGATGTATTGAGCCAAGCCTATGATAAGGGCGAGGTACCTTTTTTCCTTTTATGTGATGGCATCACCGATGTTCGCAATTTCGGAGCTATTGCCCGTACTGCCCTTTGTGCAGGTGTTCATGGATTGGTCACCACCTTAAAGGGAACTGCCCCTATTAATGCAGAAGCGATTAAGGCTTCGGCTGGTGCTTTAGAAAATATTCCTGTGATTAAGGTGCGTTTTTTGGATAAAGCGATTGATTACCTCATCGCCAATGGTTTACAAGTCATCGCAAGTGCTTCACAAGCTGATAAATATGTCAAAGATATTGACTGGACAATCCCAACGGCTTTGATTATGGGTGCTGAGGATCATGGCGTAAGTGAGGCTGCCTTGAAAAAGGTGACTGATGTGGTTAAGATTCCGATTATGGGTGATTTTGATTCCTATAATGTATCGGTAGCTACTGGAATGATCGTATATGAGCGTTTGCGACAGTTATAAATACACTTTCTATAGCCTCCCATTTGGAGAAAGAAATGCACAAGTTGGTAAAGCAGCTTTCATTGCTTCTATATTGGCAATACCATTCTGCATTTGTATGGTTTTGAGTTTGGGTAATTTTGTCAATTCATTAGGTAATAAAACTGGATTTTGGGCATAAATAAATAACAACTTCAACCTTTTTAATGCTTGAACGCTTGCTGGTACTTCTTTTAGCTTATACCAATACAATCTCAACTCATGGAGTTTTTCTAGGGAAAATAAGGCATCTGGTAATTTAGTCGCTTGGAAATTATTTCCTATTTCTAGTATTTTGAGGGAGGAATGTTGCAAAATGCTTTTAGGAAGGCTTTTCAAATGTGGAGAACGAATGACCAAGCGTTCCAAGACTCCTTTAAATTGAGGTAAATTAAGGACATAAGTGATTTCCTTTTCTGTCAAACCATGATGTAGATTTAAATACTTGGTTTTCTTCAATAATGTAGGTAATAAATCCTGAAATAAATCAGCTCTGAAAGGAGAATTTCCATCATCATAACGAAAAAACAAGTCCAAAAATAATCCAGAACGTTTGTAATGCGTTACAATCATCGAAGTAATAAAAGTATTCGAGACATAATTACTCAGGAACACATAGGATTCATGTTTTTTTAAATCCATTTTATTTCGATCCGTCAATACTTTTTGTTCTGCATCATTCAGCCTTCCTTTCAAAAATTTTCGATAATCTGCTCTAACCTTTTTATCTGGACTTGTCTTAGCTACCACAATAAATGCAGGATGTAAAAGCTCAGGTAATCCATTATCCTTAGCCAATTTCAGAGCTTTTAACTCATCTTCGGATTTAATTGACCACAGCAATGGATACAATTGACTCACAAAATCATTCACAATTTCCACTGGCTGCAATAAATTGGGTAATTTTTCTTTTTTTACAGCAGCTAATTCTACTTCTGTCAATAAAAAACGTGGCTTTTCCCAAAAATTAGCAGGAATTTTGGGCTTTTTTCCCACCAAGACATAATCAATCCCTTTCGACCACCTCGTTTTATAAGTCAAACCCAAATCTTCCAAATCCTTTCGCAAATCTGCTTTTTTTCCTTCTGTTTGTCCTAAAATATGAACGGTAGCTCCTTGTTTTAGCTCTATATCCGTAAACGAAATTTGATTGGGATTCATTCGCCAAATATGCTTCAAGATTAGTAAACGTAAATCTTCGTGGGGCAATCCCAAAATGGTAAGACTTGCTTTACGTATATCTAGGCTTAGGGTTTCATGACGATGGTTATTGAGCAACCAATATAAGACCGCCTTTTGTTGTGCGTCATCTAGTTTATATTTTTCAGCATCAATAGGAAAAATATCTCTAGCTTGTACAACTCCCTCATGCAGTAAATGCTTGGATCGCCTCAAATCTAAAATCTCCAAATGAGGAAATTCAGCAATGGCAGTAGGTAGATAGGTTAAATCCTTGCAATTGAGGATTTCTATTTTAGTTAATGAATGCAATGCTGTAAATCGTTGAGGCAAAGTTTTAAGTCCTACAGCATCTAATCTAAAATAGTCTAAAACTTCGCAATCCCCTATACTTTCTGGTAGCTCGGTAAGCTTGGGACAATTTTTTAAATGTAATACCTTTAGTGATTCATTACTTGCACTCAATGTAGGAAAGGTTTCCAATAAAGGACAATCAATAATTGCCAATTGAATTAATTGCTTACATTCCCTTAACAATTTTTGATCTATATTCCTTAATTGAGCTAAATCTCTTAAAGTTAAGTTTAATGGACTAGCCTCCGCTCCTCTTTCTATTTCTAGTGTAGTAATGGGTAAATCCTCCAAATGACAATATTTCAAATGCCTCAAATCACCCAATGTTTTTGGTAAACTTACTAAGTTAGGACAGCGACTAATACTTAATCTTTCTAAATGGCTTATGTTTCCTATACTTTCAGGTAGCGTTTTTATTAGCGGCAAATCAGATAAATATATTTCTTTTAAGCCTTGTAATTGTTCATCTAATAAAGGTAATTGCTGTGTCCATATAGTACTTATATTCAAATATTCTAAAGTAGGAACTTGATTGATAGAAGTAGGTAATTCAATTGGCATTTCCTTCGTTCCTAGTCTTATAAGGTTCACTCTTTTTAAAGCAGTTAAGCCTTGAAATTGGTCTGGAATAGATTTTACTTGAGGCAAGTTATTCAAATTCAGCCATTCTAAACATTCTAATCCTTTAAGTTCAGGAAGAGCTTCTAAATGTGGTGCATCAGAGCAGATAAAGGTTTTTAACTGCTTTAGCTGGCTTATATTAGGTAAACTGACAATGCCAGAACGTCGGATTTCCAGATAACGCAATTCTGTACAATTAACCAAATGATGTATATCTAATAAAGTAGTTCCATGTAAAACTAAACTTTGGAGATAAGGTAATTGATAAAAAGCTTCTCCTAATTCAAGGGCAATAGCTCCTAAATGAATGGTTTCTAAATGCTTTAACTGAGGTAAAATTTCTGGTAGATTGGTCAACGCTACACAATTATGGAGTTCTAAGCCAATCAAAGGAAGTTGGATAATATTGGAGGGTAAACGATCTAAAATGGAGGAAGCAATACTAATGTATTCTAAATCGGGACTCTCTGCTAGAAAAGTTTCTAAATAAGCATACAAATCGAAATCTTTTCCCTGAAAAGCAGCTGTATTCGTATCAAAAACGACCGCTTTTACATGTGGGCAACGTCGTTTTACCTCCGCTGCCGCTATTGGATGCGCTAGAGCAACCATTTCAACCCTACCATTTCCTACCTGAAAATCCCAAAATTTACTAGAAGTATAAGTATATTTTTTTCGAATCATAATTTAAGGCGCATAGAATCTCGGCTCAAATTTCTCAATACGGTTAATGCTTTTTGTCTATCTTTATAACTAACAAATAAATGATCGTGGTGATAGGCAGCAATGACATTACAAGTAATTCCATTATCAGCTAATGCTGTAGACACCTTTGCCGTCAAGCCGATAGATTCTAGGGAAGAATTGACATTGAGGGTAATCCAAGCCATAGAGGAATAATATTTTAACTTTAAAATATCCGCAATATTCTTCTTCAATACTACTGTTTTACCTTCTTCTTCAAAGAATAAGCCTAAGATAAATTCCTCCTTAATTTTTGTTTTTTTATCTATACTACAAAATACATATTCTCCTTCTTTTAGTCTAGGAGACATATTTTTGATCAACCTTCTTAAATTGGTTTCTGACATTGCTATATTAATTTACAAATCATATTAAAATCGAAATAAGCGTGTTAATATAATCATTTATTTTGTAATTGTGGTAAAGGTTGCCTATTAAGGAATCACGATAAAATAACTTGATCTATCTTTATTCGAGCTTATTTAGGGCTTATCATTTTATTTCTACACTTTTAAACATAAAAAATATCTTAATAAAACAGAAAAATTAAGCCTTTAACATTAGGTAAAACAAACTCAATCTCCTTAAATTTGTATTAGTAACGAGTGAAAATCAATCACAAAGCAAAACTTTTACCGATGCATCACATCTTCTTTATTTTCCTAATACTCCTTGCTACAGCACTCCCCTACTCTACTTCTGCACAAGAAAATGATAATATGGCTACCCATTTAGGTGGTAAGGTCGATATTGCTTTTAAAGCAGCAACCATCAATAGCTCCTTTTTCATTACTCAATATACAGATACCGCCCAACTTTTTGAATTCATGCTTCATGAGGATATAAAAGTAGATCAAATTCAAATCAATCAGGAGACGTATAAATTCCAGAAAAATAAGGAGGAATGTGGCGATTGTCAATTATATCAAGTAGTTTTAAAAAAAGCACTTAGTCCTTCGGATACCATCAGTATTCAAACCAATTTACGTTTTAAGCATTATGCGCCTAGAGAAAATCGTAGAGATTATAAGGGAAAAATTGCTAGTAATTATGGCATTTTAAGGGCTAGTGAACAGACTAAATGGTTTCCTACTATTGTTCGTAGACCGAATAATTTACCAATCACCCTTGTTGAGCATTGGTATACCTATGATTTGGAGGTCAATTGTCCAGATTGTCGAAATGTGTATGTGGGAAAAGGGGAACCACAAAAAAATGGTGGTCGATTTGTCTCTAAAACAGCCAGTCAGGACATTATGTTGATTGCTGGTGCTTATAATTGGTCAATGGGAGCAAGTGCGATTTACCTCAATATCGACGAAGATCAACAAAAAATATTAGATCCTTTATTTGCCGAGATTTGCCAATATTATGAAGCAACATCAGGAATCAAAATGCCTACCAAATTTATATTTGCTCACCTGCCTTCAGATAATAAACGCTGGGGCGGTTTTATGACTTATCCAACAATTGTCAATACTCAGAAAGATGGCAATAAAAAGAATTTAGAGGCTTATTTGTCTCATGAAATTGCTCATTATCTTTTTGGTGATGTGTATAAGCCTTACTCTAGCTTATTTTGGCTTTATTTAGAGTCTTTTGCAGAATATTTTAGTTATAAATACCTGATCAATTACCATCCAAAAGTCTTTCAAAAGGAATATGAAAAATTGCAAAATCCCAAGCTTCGTTTTGTCCGCTTGGATGAGGTGAAAGAGCTACATGAGGTGACAGGACAGCATCGTTATGTGACTGGTGCATTTCAGTTATTAGCGATTGAAAAACTTATTGGAGAAGCCAAAATGATGGAATTGATTCAGACTGTTTTTCCTAAATTACCACATACTTCGGATGGCTATGCAGCATTTATAGAAAGCCTTACAGAAATTGGTATAAAGCAGGATCTTATAGATCAAATTGAAGCAGATTTTATTAAGAAATTTGATTTAGAAGCCTATAAAAAATTATTGAACCAACCAAAATAGAATAGGACAAGGCTTTTTAGATAATCGCTGTAGATCGACGTTCCATCAACAAAACATCCCGCCAAATGCCATTTTGTTGACCCAGTTTCTCTCGTACTCCTACAATTCTAAACCCACATTTTTCATGTAAGCGAATACTAGCCTTATTTTCAGGAAAAATGCCTGCTTCTATCGTCCAAACCTTATTATTTTCTGCATAATCAATCAATGCAGAGAATAAACGAAAACCAATCCCTTTCCCAGCAGCACTTGGAGCTACATAAATGCTGACTTCTGCTACACCTGAATAAACACAGCGGTTACTCACCCCACTCAAAGCCGCCCAAGCCTTTACGATCCCCTCCTCTTTAAAACCTAAGATGGAATCCGAAATTTTACTTTTCGCCCAATCCTCAAAAGTCCAGTTTTCCACTTCGCTCGCCTCTTGAAAAGTCGCATGTCCTGTTTGAATGCCAGCAATGTAAATTTGTTGAATGGATTTCCAATCGTTTTTGTTTAATCGAACAATCATTTTGCTTAATTTTAGATTATTTAAGCCTTCCAAGCTACCTTTTAGCAACTTTTCTCGACTTTAAGGTACTATAATACCAATAACTTTAAAAGTTCCTAGTTCTAAGATAATTGGAGTATATCTTCTTTCGCCCTGAAAGGGCATAATCATTAGCATAGGGCATCGCCCTATGAAAAATGATTATGCCATATACGCCCTGAAAGGGCATAAGCCGTGTGGACAAGGATTTGACCATCAATTCAATACTGGACACATCAGCTAATTATTTGGTTTGGCTTTCGCCCTTTCAGGGCTGAATGTATATTGACTTGTATTCGTAGGGCGATGCCCTACGCTATTGCTTTTGCCCCTTCAGGGCTGAAATAAAAAGATATATCATGCCCAAAATAAACTCATCCCCAATTATCTTAGAACTAGAAAAATTCAAACTACTCTATGGCTTATGAAATCAATATTCCCTGTTCTTTTGAGTTTAAGTTTAGTCTTATTATTCATTTTGCAAGCTTGCGAAACCCAACATCTCACTATCTCTGAACATGAATTTGGAGATTGTTTAGTATTAGATTTTCCAGATAAGCAATTTGCTTCTCTGTGTCAAGATAGTAGTCGTGTAGATACCTCCCAATATTGCGATAAAACAATCATAGAAGAGGTCTTTGAATTGGATGGAGAGGATAAGTTTTGGTTGCCCGCTTATTGCTGTGAAGTAGGTGAGGGCATCCATTATGTTGATGAAACTAAGCAAAGTTTTTCTCTATTTATAATAGAAAAACACTATGATATTATACAATCTTCTTTCTTAGGGGATGAACATAGTTGCCCTGAGCAAACTCATAAAAAGCCATTTTATTGTGTATCTATGGAGTCCGCTAAGATTCAGCTTAGAACAGTTCCCAATAATGCACACATCACTTTTACAAATGTCCCAAATCGTTCAGACTTTTACATTCATCTAAGTGTAGCACTTGCTCAAGACAAAAGCAATATCAATCAGTTTTTAAAAGGAACCTCTATCGCTTTAACAGAAATAGGAGACCGTTCAAAAGGAGACACGATCAATCATATTCAAGGCATCATTGATCAAGGCACACTACCAGAACAGAATGATTCTAATGCTGAATTTCATACCTCAATAGATTTAGCAGACAGAACTTTCTCTAATGTACACGCTTTTACCAATGAGGTTGATGGTAGCATACAAAAAATATATTATAATATGGATTTAGGACTCGTAGGCTTTGTAGATGAAACTGGTAAAACATGGCGTTTGAGTGATCAATCTGAGTAATTGACACAATAGAAGACACCATAAGTCACATTCAAGGCATCATTAATCAAGGAACCCTACCTGATCAATACCAACCCACTACCGAATTTTATGATTCGCTTACATTAGCTGGACGAACTTTTTTCAATGTACATGCTTTTAGCAGTAAACTTGATGCTACTATGTCAAAAATTTATTATAATACAGATCTAGGACTAGTCAGCTTTATAGATGAGGATGGGGAAACTTGGCGACTGAGTGATGAATTCGAATAATTTACACCTTCAAAATTCAATTAACAAACATGTACTTTCACAATAATAAAAACTCAATACTTTTATTGTTTTCGACCTATTTTCTAATAGGATTATTCCTGACTTCACTAACTGCTTGTGAAGAAGAACTTCCACAATCATCCATCTGTCAGGAATTTGGAGATTGCTTTATCTTTAATGTTGCAAAAGACGAATCCATAGGCAATTGTAAAATATATAGTGGCCCTGATACAATTCCTTGTCAAGAAATAAAGGAAGAGATTTTCAGATTAAGTTTTGACGATCAATTATGGCTACCTTATTCTTGTTGTGACTCAGAAGATAAAATTATTTATGTTAATGACTCTGGAGCACAATTACCATTAATGGTACTAGACAAAAAACACGATTTACTTTCTCTGCCTACTTATAGTTCAGAACAATGCCCTACTGATACAAGTCACTTAGAATCCTATTGTCTCACCTATGAACGTGCATATGTTATATTAAGCTTTCCAGTAGAGATTGACACAAACAATACATTCATAAGAAAAAACATACACATAAATTTAGACATTTATTTTTCCATTAACTCACATGACTCAATAGAAGCAAATAAAATACGTGCTGGTTCCTTAATCAATATCAGGACGCACAGTAGTAACCGAGATTCTAATTTCAATCAAGCTAGTGTATTTCGTCATACAACAGATCGAGGTAACTTACCAGTCAGTCGTATTAAGAATGCCAAATTCTATAACTCTATTGAATTAGTTGGTAAAAGATTTCAAAATGTATATAATTTTGAGCATTTTATGCCAGAGGAAAATATGAGTTTTTACTACAGTAAAGAATTAGGAATAGTAAGTTTTACGGATAATGAAACTGGTATTCAATGGCGACTGAGTGATGAACATCTATAATTAACAATATTTAATGCATTATGTATTTATCTAACATTCTAATCTCTAAATCTATCTTATCATTCGTGATAGGCACAATAATTCTCTCCTTGATTGCAACAACATCTTGTAAACAAAAAGAACTACCCACTCCTGACAAACATGAATTTGGAGATTGTTTATTACTTGATGTCCCAGGCAATCCACCACCTATGGGCTGTGTGGAAGATAATGAAAGAGATTCCTTGTATTGTAGTAAAACAGTAATAGAAGAAGTATTTAAATTAAGTGCAGAAGATAAACGCTGGTTGCCTTATTATTGCTGTGAAATTTTGGATCAAATTACTTATGTTTCTGCTAGTGGTAATCAAACGATGCTACAAGTCCTCGATAAAAATTATGGGATTGTGGGGCATGGTAAGTCCATTCAAAAAAATTGCTCTGAAGAACCAGAGAAAAAACATTTATACTGCTTGTTTTCAGAATCTGCAGGTGTTCGGCTGGAATTTCCATTAATAGAAAAAACCATTAGTGTTAATTTAAACATTGACTTTTTATACAATCCTGAAACAGATGAATTGCAATCTGGTACGATAATCAAAATTAACTCTATTCAGTTTCTTAATCCTGACATCACCTCATTCAATAACACCACCTATTTACGCACTACTATTAATCAAGGTACACTTCCAGAACGTAATTATTCCAATATCGAATTTTATGAGGAGATTGAATTAGCCAATAAAACTTTCCAAGATGTCCATTCTTATACTAATTTCAATGATAGTACTGCCATCAAAATGTATTACAATAGAGACCTAGGCATTGTAGGATTTGAGGAGACTAGTGGCAAGCAATGGAGATTGGCAGATTAGATACTTATATCCTTATAAATCCTTAGCAATTCCTTTTCCTCCACTTGCCAATTCACTTCTTCCCTTGCTTGCAAACAATTTTCTCTTAAACGTTCATAATGCGTCCTATTTTCTAGTAAAAAAGTCAATTTTTTCGCAATTATGCTAGGAGATAGCTCCTTTAATAAGATTGCTACCTCATATTTTTCATTAAATTTTCGATATTCAGGATAATTGGTAGCCAATTGTGGAATGCCAGCATGTATATAATCAAAAAACTTATTCGCTAAGGATAAAAAATAACTCACGCCTTGATGTGGAGCTAGACAATTATAACCAATTGTAGCCCCTTCCGTAATCTTTCTTAAATCATTGGGAGCTACAAAACCCAAAAATTTCACCTTCGTTTCCAAAGCCAATTTTTTCACCAATGCAACACATTTTTCATAGACATCCCCTTTTCCACAAATATATAATTGACAATCGACCCATTGCATGGCTGTAATTAGCTCTGGCAAAGCTCTTCCGACATTAACCGCTCCTTGATATAAAATATATTTTTCTGTTTTTGAAGCATTTAAAATAGGCTTTAAATAAGAAACATTGCGAATGACTTCAAACTTTTTTCCATATTTTGCCTTAAATAAATAAGCGAGGGATTGATTGACTGTATAAGCCAAATCCACTTTAGGAATGCCCCAAAAGGCCACTTTTTCCCATATTTTTTGTACCAAAGGTCGATGAATCACCTCTGGTAGTTCCGAAAAATACTCATGAGCATCATACACCACCTTTTTTCCTTTCCATCGCCCAATCAATACAGCAGGAACAAGCGTATCCAAATCAACAGCCCCTAAAATGGTGTAAGAATGCCGCCATAAATGCCAAAGCAAGCGCAAATTGTATTCGAGGTAAAACAATTTGCCCTTAGTAAAAATCAATTGTAATCGAATCTGTGAGAAAGGTTGGTCAACTAGCGGCTTAGAACTCGCTAAGTTCCGCCCAATCAATGTTACTTTATATCCTGCATTCGTCAAACTAGTACAAATGCGTTGCATTCGTTGATCATAGGTCAAATCGTTGATAACAGTAAATACAATATGGTTTTTGGAAGTGGTCAATATACCTTATATTTGTTTAATTTTTGAACAGAAGTAAGAACATAAACTGTAAATGTTCCTACACCAATTATATATAATTCAAAACATGATTAATCTAAAAAATCTTAAATCTTTATTCATAGAGGAAACCGAAGGCAATCAACAAGGTAAGTCGAAAGCCAAAACGACTGATCAAAATCCTCAACGGACAACACCGCCACCACTTCCTATCAATGAACCAGAGGAAGAGCCTGCAACGATGGGACCCGTTCAGCCTCCTCCAATTCCACAGCAAGAACCTGTTCATGTTGAAGAGGAATCAGAAGGAGAAATCGACGAACGCATTCACAATTTATTAATCAATGCCATAGAATCCAATAATCTCGATGGTTTTGATTATTTAGAATTCAAAAATTCATTAAAAGCACTAGAAAGCCTACCTTTGGATGAGGCTACTCGCTTCCGTTCTGCTTTTGCTACTGCACAAACGATGGGTTTGACCCTAGATAAACTCCTCAAAAGTGCCGATTATTATAAAGGCATCCTAGATAGTGAAAAGGAGAAATTTAAAAAGCAGTTGGAGAAGAAGGTGAATGAGTCGATTTATTCTAGAGATAAAGATAAACAAGCTTTGGAACTAGCCATTCAACAAAAACAAGCCAAAATCAAGGCTTTACAAGAAGAAATCAACCAACACCAAACAGAATTGAGTAAGTTACAAGGACAGGTTGATCAGGCTATGGAAAAAGTGGGTACAGCGAAAAATAATTTTGTCTTTACTTATACCTATATTATGGGTAAACTTGATGAAGACATCGCCAATATTAAGCGGTATCTAGTATCGTAGTAATAGCAACAAAGATATTTCTCATTTTTATTATTGCTTTTTACTATGTTGATAGCGCATTCCCAAAATAAAGGCATTATTTTTGGAAACTTATTCCTAATTCAGTAACTTATATTTCTACATACTTAGAGTTGTAGACTAGGCTACTACAATTTTAAGCTTATTTATACAACAGCAATAGTAGGTAATGGTTAAACTATTACTCTACAACACAAACAAATAAAACCACTAGTAAATAAAAATATGAAAGAAGTAAATAAAAAATCCAAATCCTTTTTTTCCAGACCAGAAGGTAAAGTGGGAGGTGTATTTGGCATGGCTCTACTTGGCTTATTAGGTTTTGTTGTCGTTAGTAATTTAGCTTTTATTGCAGCCGCATTATCCAGTTTAGTAGGTATTGTCATCTCTGTTTTAGTCTTAGCAGCTATTGTATACATGTTGGTAGATTCTAAGACTCGAAATTTGATCTGGTATATGTATAAGAGTGCCATGCGGTTTATTACAGGTATTTTTATTCAAATAGACCCTATTGGTATCATTGAATCTTATGTGGATGATCTCAAAAATAACCTCAAAAAAATGGGCAAGCAAATTGGCATTTTGAGAGGACAAATGAGAAAATTAGAATCAGAGATTGAAAAGAATAAGCGACAGGTAGAAACCAATATGCAGTTGGCCAGTAAGGCAAAGGAAAAGGGGAAAGATAAGATTATGGTGCTTAAAGTGCGTAAGGCTGGAAGATTGAAGGAGTCGAACTTAAAGTTATCTGATCTGCATAAGAAAATGGAGGTCATGTATAGAGTCCTCTGCAAAATGTATGAAAATTCAGAAATCCTTCTGGAAGATATTCAAGATGAAGTATCGGTAAGAAAGAAAGAACGGGAGGCTATTCGTGCGGGCTATGGTGCCATGCAATCTGCTAGAAATATTATCTCTGGAAATAAAGACCGTAAGGAAATGTTTGACCAAGCGATGGAAGCTATCGCAGATGATATCGGAAATAAAGTAGGGGAAATGGAGCGTTTCATGGAAATTTCAGAAAACTTCATGGATTCTATCGACCTACAAAACGGAGTCTACGAAGAACAAGGCTTGGATATGTTGTCTAAATGGGAAAAAGAAGGTACTTCTTTCCTATTAGGTGAAGAAAAGAAAGAATTAATCAAAGAAGCCAATAGCGACAAACAGACGATTGACTTGGATGCGCCTATTGGTGGCAAGAGAAAAGAAGGACAAAAAGGTCAATATACAGATCTATTTGACTTTTAATATAATGAGCGAAAACTGTTCACTAAATAATGTACCACAAATTGTAATTAACGTGTAGAATATACTACATGTTATTATGATTTGTGGTATTTCTTTTTTATTTTTCTTAGAAATAGTAACAAAATAGTAAACGCAATACAAAAGCGAGTACTATATTTTCCGAATCAAAATCCCTTTTATGAAACATTTATACATTTCTCAACTACCTCAACTCTGTACCTACCTACTTTTATGTTGTTTACTCTTTACTGTCGCTTGTAAACAGGATAGCAAAACACCTAGTGATCCTGCTAGTAAAAAAGAAACGGTTAAAAGTCCTACCAAGGAAACCAAAACAGCCGATCCGAAAGTAAATAACAAAGAAACAACAACTCCAACAAGCAAAAGTACGAATACAAGTACAAGTGCCGCAGATAAAGAAACCATTAATATTGGTGTGGTAACTTGGGGTGGATATGCAGGTGGTCAGTATTTCAATGCTGGTTTTGATGCTAATGAAGATTCTCGCTTCTTCAAGGATTATGGTTTTAAAGTACAGTTTAAGGTCATTGATGATTTAGCGGCATCAAGAGAAGCTTTTAAAAATGGTGAGGTAGATTTTCTTTGGGCAACCATTGATGCCCTACCAACCGAAATCGAAGGTTTACAAGCCGAAGAACCACAAGTCGTTTTCCAAGCAGATTGGTCAAGAGGGGGTGATGCTATTGTCGTTAGTAAAGGAATCAATACTGTAAAAGATTTGAAAGGGAAGAAAGTAGCGGTTGCTTTGATGTCTCCTTCGCACTCTTTCTTATTGTGGTTACTAGAAAATAGTGGTTTGAAAGCAACAGATGTAGAAGTTGTAGAAGTACCTAGCGCAGTAGACGCTGCTGCTGCCTTTAAATCGAAAAATGTGGATGCCGCAGTTGTTTGGAGTCCGGATGATGAGGATTGTGTGAAGTCGGTCAAAGGAGCTAAAGTTTTGAAAAGTACAAGGACAGAGAAACACATTATTGCAGATGTTTTCCTAGCCAAAAAAGCCTTTTTAAACGCCAATAAAGATCGAGTTAGACAATTATTTGAAGGTTGGATGAAAGGTGCTGCGGAAATCAATAGCAATGAAGTCAACAAAAGAAAAGCAGCTAAAATATTGGCTGCTGGTTTAAATATGCCTGAACCATTCTGCTATAAAGCCATTAACAATGTTCGTCTATGTACCTATGGGGATAATATGAATTTCTTTGGCTTAGGCAAAGATTATAAAGGTGTCACAGGTGAACAATTATATGGACGTATGAGCCAGAAATATAAAAGTTTGGGTTATGCTAAAAATCCAAAATCTTGGCCATTCATTTCCGATCCAAGTATCGTGAGTGGCATTAATCTCAAAGGTGCAGCAGGACAAGAGGCAGAGTAAATCTTGGCTCTACGCACATTTTATAAATCCAAAAATCTAGCTACTCGCAACCTTATACCAAACTCAATAATAGGTGTTGTGAATAAAAATGGATAGATTTTGTTGATATTCGAGGCAAAAAACGTAGGTGATGCAGGGCATCGGCGAGGATTTTTAATGAAGAAAATCAACAAAATCTATTCGGTTTTATACAACATTCATTATTGAATTTGGCATTACAAAAAAAACAAATATGGCACGTTTAACAGGATTCTCGAAATTCCTTATTACCCTATTAATCGTCGGTGCAATCGCCTTCGGTTTCTGGTATTTCTTGAATAATACTGGAATAGGAAAAAAAATCAATGACCAAGCAAAATCTGGTCAAACCACAACAGATAATAAAACAGGTACTAGTACTAGTTCTGCTAGTAATGACAATGATACCAAATCTGCTTCAAGCAAGGACAATAACGCTATTGCCAAGAATAATGCAACGGATGGCAAAAGTAGTGGTAAAGCAACTACTGGTCGTAAAGGGGCTGATGATGTGGTCAATATTGGTGTAGTAACTTGGGGAGGTTATGCTGGTGGTCAATACTTCAATGAAGGCTTTAGTGCGAATGAAAAATCTCGTTTCTATAAAGACTATGGTTTTAAAGTAGATTTCAAAGTATTGGACGACCTCGCTGCCTCCAGAGAAGCCTTTAAAAACGGAGATGTAGACCTGCTTTGGGCAACTGTAGATGCCTTACCTACCGAAATGGAAGGACTCAAAGAAGTCGATCCAAAAATCGTTTTCCAAGCAGACTGGTCAAGGGGTGGAGATGCTGTAGTGGTTCGACGAGGGATCAACAAAGTTTCAGATTTGAAAGGCAAAAAAATTGCCGTTGCTTTGATGTCCCCTTCTCACTCTTTCCTATTGTGGCTATTAGAAGCTGGTGACTTAAAGCCTTCTGATGTTCAAATCGTTGAAGTGCCTAGTGCAGTAGATGCAGCGGCCGCTTTTAAATCGAAAAACGTAGATGCGGCGGTGGTTTGGAGTCCTGATGATGAGGATTGTGTACAATCGGTCAAAGGAGCTAAAGTATTGAAAAGTACCAAGACAGCAACCAATATTATTGCAGATGTTTTCTTAGCAAAAAAGGAATACATTAACAATAATAAAGAACGTTTGAAGCAATTATTTGAAGGTTGGATGAAAGGAGCAGCAGAGATCAATGATAGCGAAGTCAATAAACGCAAAGCAGCTAAAATCCTTTCTGAAGGTTTGAATATGCCAGAAGATTTCTGTTATAAAGCAATTAATAATGTACGTCTTTGTACTTATGGAGATAATATGAATTTCTTTGGTCTAAATAGCAGCTATAATGGGGTTAAAGGGGAGGAATTATATGGCAATATGACCAATAAATATAAGGAGTTAGGTTATGCGAATAATCCTCCTTCTTGGCGATTTGTGGCTGACCCTAGCATTGTCCGAAGTATTAATCTGAAGACTGATAAAAAACAAGCAGAAGAGAAAAAGGCAACTTTTACTCCTGTTACCAAGAAACTCGAATCAGCTCCTTCTTTCTCTGAGAAGAAAATCACCATCCACTTCCCTTCTGGTAGCCATGCCTTATCCGAAGACTCGAAGCAAATTATTGATGATCAGTTTGTTGATATTGCAAAGGCTTTTGGTAGCGCACGTATTCGTATTGAAGGAAATACAGATAGTAAGGGAAGTAGAAATCTCAATGTTAACCTTTCTAAGAAAAGAGCGCAATCAGTGGCAGATTATTTGATTAATGAATACCAAATGGATAAGAACCGATTGGTAGTTGTTGGAAATGGTCCTGATAAACCTGTTGCAGATAATAAAACAGATGCAGGCAGAGCGAAAAACCGACGAACAGAATTCCACTTATTGAATGAATAAATGGTTTTCTATAGTTAGTATGTTGAAGGGGGTTAACCCAAACCCACCTTCAACATGCTCCTACCAAAAATAAAATGAGCATTCATGTCAAAACTATTTGAATTACGTGGGAAACTGCCTCGTCCAACCTATTTATTGATAGAAATCATAGGACTAATTGTACTACTTTTACTTTGGCAATTGATCGCTAGTATGAGTACAAAAGTAGAGCAGGAAGTCCCATCAGAACAATTCAAGCCTTATTTCCAGACCACTACGGATACTGAATTTGACTCCCCTTATGTTTTCCTATACGACAAAGCGACTATCAATGGAGACGAATTAGATCCTTTGTTTCGAGACTTAGCAACTGAAGGAAAGCCATTATTGCTCTTTACCCAGCAAGCCGACCGTCAAACAATTCAAAGTAAAGCAAGTCAGTATCCCGACTTGCAACTAATAGCTGTACAAACCACAGTTCAAGGAGCAGAGAAAACCGATTTATTGAATAAGATTGGTGATTTTTCTGGTTCTAGTATTATTACGGAAGACTTTTTTGAGGAAGGAGAAGAAGTAGATTTGGGTGTAAATTTTACAGGTCAAGTAGATGCGGCATCCATTACAGATGGTGGTTTATCTCTAGGAATCGACAAAGACTTAATCAGTAATTCCATTCTTCCTTCTCCCGTAGAAGTTGTCACCTCCTTCAAAGAACTTTTCCAAAAAGATAGATTAGTAGAAAACACGCTTTTCTCCTTAATTCTGAATCTTTCGGGCTATCTAATCGCCCTTATTATCGCCATTCCACTAGGCTTTTTGATTGGTTTATTCCCTTTCTTTAGAGCCTTATTTAGTCGAAATGTTGATGCCTTGCGATTTGTGCCTTTGACGGCTGTAACGGGTCTTTTTATGGCTTGGTTTGGCATCAGTATTACCATGAAGGTAGCCTTCCTTGCTTTTGGTATTTTTGTCTATCTCTTGCCTGTCGTTGTTCAACGGATTGACGAGGTAGAAAAAGTATATGTTCAGACCGCTTATACACTAGGGGCTAGTTCATGGCAACAGATTGTGACGGTCTTTATTCCAGCCGTTATTTCTCGTATTTCTGATGATATTCGGGTATTGGTAGCCATTTCATGGACTTACATTATTGTAGCAGAAATGGTGAATGCAAGTGAAGGAGGAATTGGAGCCTTGGCTTATAAATCTGCTCGTCAAAGTCAGATAGACAAAGTTTTTGCGATTTTATTGGTGATTATTCTTATCGGTTTTATCCAAGATAAAGTCTTTAAATTATTAGATCGCCTGTTTTTTCCACATAAGTATCAAGTAAAATAATGCAAAGCTATAACTTTCAAGATACCGCACAAAGCAATATTATTGAGCTACGCAATGTAGCACAAAGCTATGATGGCGGAAAAAACTATATTCTCAAAGACTTCAACCTCTTAATTGAAGACAAACCTGATCAGGGACAATTTGTTGTGATTCTAGGGGTTTCTGGCTGTGGTAAATCTACCGTATTGCGTTATATCGCAGGACTGCAAAAACCTACAGAAGGAGCGGTTTTACTAGATGAAAAACCTAGAACCGATGAGGATACTGTAGGGATGGTTTTTCAAAAATACAGCTCTATGCCTTGGTTAACCGTCTGGGAAAATGTTGCTTTAGGCTTGAAATATCAAGGGGTGAGCAAGCAGGAGCGCAAGGATAGGGCTATAGATATGATTGCAAAGGTTGGTTTGGCTGGTCATGAATACAAATATGCTCAATATCCTACGCTGTCGGGTGGTCAATTACAAAGGGTGGCTATTGCTCGCAGTCTCCTAGCCAATCCACGTATTTTGTTGATGGATGAGCCTTTTGGTGCCTTAGACATCAATACTCGTATCCAAATGCAGGATATGTTACTGGATATATGGCATGAGGTGCATCCGACGATTATTTTTGTGACGCATGATATTTCGGAGGCGGTTTATATGGGCGATGACATCTATATTATGAAGTCCGTTCCTTCCCAAATTGTCCACCATATTCCAGTAGATTTACCAGCCAATCGAACTCGCCAAATCAAGCGTTCGCCAAGATTTGTAGAATTGGTACATGAGATTGAGGATAAAATGGTTGCTTT
>JAHDFT010000006.1:0-3771 GCA_020628015.1 Bacteroidota bacterium | reverse complement strand
CTTAGAAGCCTCTTTGGGTTATTATTGGAGCTTTCACGAAACTTTACAAGACAAAACACTTGCTAGATTCTATGGCAAAAGACCAGAAATGCCACTTTTAACCATTGTTGGTAAAACTGATGGTGCATTAATTCTCAATGCCTTTTATGAAATGGAGAAAAAATTTCCTGACAATTTCCAATTAATTGTACATGAAGAGGCAGGTCATTTTTTACATCGAGAAGCTCCTGATTTTTTTATAAAGGCATTACAAAGACGCTTCAACAAACACTAGTCACCCACAGCCCATCAAGCTTTACACCTTTTCACATAAAGCTCCTTAATTTATATATGATATACAAATATAGTCTTGTATACATAAAGCTCAACTTTTGGCATACATTTAGCAATATTATGACAAAATAAATTGGGGATAATTTCAATATAACCGTATAAATGATTTATCTTTATAAATAGAATTTATTTCCAATTATAAGTAATGAATTCATTGATTGAATCGTTCTATGCTGCATGGCAATATTCATTATCCAATCATCATAATTGTCGATGAAACACTATCATATACTGCTCTCTTTATTATTACTTGGTTTGTGTTATCATTCTTTATCCGTACAAGCACAAACAGCAAATAAAAATCGTAAAGTAGTCTTAGAAAACTTTACTGGCTCTTGGTGTGGCTTATGCCCAGAAAGTGCAGTAACCTATCAAAAGATTATGGAGGAATTTGGGGAACAAGTGATTGGAGTCAATATTCATGTTAGTGATCCAATGAGTATAGAGGCTGGTGCCACCTTGTCGGATGCCTTTACAGGTGGTGGGGTCAATACATTTCTAGTAGATCGTTACAAATTTCCAGACAATCAATTTATACAATTTACCTTTGAACACGAACCTCTAGCAGAAAAAATAGCTGAACGATTGGCAGCTCCACCTATCGTAGACTTGCATTATCAAGATTTTTCCTATGATCCAGCTACACGAGCTTTATACATCACTTTATCTGCCACCTTCTTAGAAGATAGTGAAGCGAATCAACCTTTTCGCTTTAATTTATACCTTGTAGAAGACAGCGTTCAAAGTGATGAACAGGGTTTTAAACAGGTCAATTATTTTAATGCTCAAAAAGATCATCCTTATGAAAATGCGGGTAATCCAATTGAACAATATTCTCATTTAAAAGTGCTTAGGGCGATGTTAGGTGGACCTTGGGGGACTTCAGATAATATTGCTAAGACAGAATGTAAAAAAGGAGAACATGTTCAATATACTTTTAAAACCTTATTGGCTCCTGATTGGCAGTCAGACCAGCTTTATCTGATTGGTATGATTCAGCATTATGATGAAAATAGAGATCAACGTGCGATCCTCAATGCTTTTGAATATAGTCTTGATGCTTTACAAAATCCAGAAAAAGAAGAGGAGACAGAGGAGACAGAAGAGACAGAAGAAGAAAATACAGAGGAAACCAATAATAATGAGGAGACAGAAGAAGAAAATACAGAAGAAACCATTACTTCCATTGAAGATAATCTAAACCATAATCAAGCTCAATTAAAAGCCTTCCCCAACCCGTTTAAGCAGATTCTAAATGTACATTGTTTCTTGCCTAATACCTCTAATACACGCATCAGTTTACATAATATTAATGGTCAAGAATTAGGCATCTTCCACCAAGGCGATTTGACGATGGGCAAACATGCTTTTAGCTTCAATATGTCTCATTTTATTGACAATAAACTTCAATCAGGGATGTATATTTTACGTCTGCAAACAGATCGGGAAGTCATTATTCGTAAATTGGTTTTGCAGTAACACTTCACACCTATTTAACTACTCATCATGCCTTCATCTGCAAAGCTATAGTAACCGCCATTTGTAACAATAAGATGATCTAAGACGGTAATTTCTAGTAATTTTCCTGCTTTTACCAAACGTCTTGTCAATGCAATATCTGCTTGGCTAGGTTTGAGATTTCCAGAAGGGTGATTGTGACATAAAATAATCGAAGTCGCCAATAAATCAATCGCTTGCCTAAAAATTAAGCGGCTATCAGCTACCGTTCCTGTAATCCCACCTTGACTTAACTGCTTTTTGGCAATGACCTTATTGGCTCGATTAAGTAGTAGAATCCAAAATTCTTCATGGGGTAAATCACCAATCAAAGGCTGCATCATTAAAAAGCCATCTCTACTTGTTGTAATTTGCTGTTTTTCTTGAATAATTGCCGATTGCTTGCGTCTACTCAATTCCATAGCTGCCACAATCGTTACCGCCTTAGCTGTACCAATTCCTTTAAATTTAAGCAATTCCTCTACTCGCATCTTTCCTAATTCGTGGAGATTATTACCCACTTCTTTCAAAATACGCTTGCAAAGGTCTACGGCTGTTTCTGTTCGACTTCCTGAACCAATTAGAATGGCGAGTAATTCTGCATCGGTCAGATGTAGTTTGCCTTTGAGTAATAATTTTTCTCTTGGGCGGTCTTCTTCTGCCCACATTTTAATACCGAGTTTTTCGGTATAGGGTGAATGATTCATATGTATAATGGATTAAAGAATGGAAAAAATGGAGGGATAATGGGTGTATCACTATTTTGATGACGTTTGGTGGGGCTTTTTTTCCCGATGGTTTTTGAGTGTTCCTTACATAAAAAAAGCACATTCCCCAATAAAATTGGAAAATGTGCCATTTTTACAATAATAAATACCATTCAATAATCAAAGAAAAAGATGATTATTGATATAAGTAATAAAATGAATAAAGCCATTGATACTGGCTTTACAATTCAATAAATTTAGGAAGCTAAACCATTAACGAACTTCGTTAATTTAGACTTTAGATTTCCTGCTTTCTTTTTGTGAATCATATTGTGTTTAGCCAAACGATCTAACATGCTGACGACTTTAGGCAACATTTCTGCTGCTTCTGCTTGATCTGTTTTGCTACGTAATTCTTTTATAGCATTACGAGCCGTTTTTTTGTAGTAACGATTGTGTAGTCTTTTTTTCGCCGCTTGTCGAATTCGCTTTTTCGCTGATTTATGATGCGCCATACTTCTACAGATTTGTTTTTAGACTTCTTAGATATAGTCTAAGCCTTTATTTAAATTAAAAAATGAATTTGATAGAATTGAGAAAAATGATTATCTCTCAATTGAATTTGGAAAACGATTGTGAGGTCAATTTTCGGAGAGCAAAGATAAATTTATTTCCCTAAAATAACTAGTGAATTGCAAAAAAATAAATGTACTAAGCACTTTTTGGGTATAAAAATTATTTTTTAGTACGCAATTGTGATGGTAAAGCGTAAAATACTGCTTAACTTTGGGTGATTTTTTAAGGGCTAGTTTAGCTTCATCTATACTGAAAATATTTTAATAAATACAATATGAAAATATTTTTTGCTTGATCAAGCAACCTTGTAGTAAAAATGAAGTCTCAACCCTGTAACCCTATCTATTGGTGATGAAATAAAGATAAGTAACAGTAAAAAAATATCTTCCGCATTTTGATTGATAAATTTAACCCTATACTTCGTTAAAAAGCCTCGCCAAGGCACGGCATTGCCTACGTTTTTTGCCTCGTCTAGGGATAAATTTCCCTAATCAAAATCGGGAACTTATTTTTCACTCGTTACTAACTGAGCTAGATAGTTGATTTATTTTGTGGATGTCTTCTTTCATACTTTCTGCTATTTTTGGGTTTTTAATCTTGTCTATCCACAAAATAAATCAATATACTCAACCCACCTTATCTTTGAATCATTACTTAC
>JAHDFT010000428.1 GCA_020628015.1 Bacteroidota bacterium | reverse complement strand
GCTAATGGTTCATTCATCAACGCTTAATAGTTTGTGAAACTTGACAGGTCGCTCCTATGGAGCTTATATATTTCAATCACTTATTTTTCTACAAACAGCTAGGCTCCTACGGAGCAATTAGTATTAGCTCCGTAGGAGCATTACTGTTTGTAGAAAAAAATAAAAACAAGGTTAAAAGCTCCATCGGAGCGACCTGTCAAGTTCTTTAAGACTTGTTCCATTTTTTCAAAAAACTTTCCACGGGATTTGTCAAAGAACCTTATATTATAAAGAATCAACAATTTTTCGACTTTGCTTTAAAGAATTAGGCGTTTGAATGATTGGTTGATCTGCTTTTGGTTGTTGTTTTTTTAGCTTTCCTTTTTCATAGAAATATTGCATTCCCACAAAAAGCAAACAAATAAATAGAATGACTAGAATACTTGTCCATAATTGATTATTGGACAAAAGCACTAAGGTCATAAAAATGGTGCTAATGGATAAGGTGACAAATACACCACTTACTTGTTTATCTGTCAAGCCACAGTAGGCGAGATGGTGGGTAGTGTGATCTCTTCCACCTACAAAAGGGGATTGTCCTCGTGCCAATCTTCGCCAAGATACAGTAGTTGTATCTATAATGGGAAGTAAGAATAACAATACGGGTAAGAGTATTTGACGCAGCGTAAGCCAGTTGGAAGTCGTTTCTGTAGGTGCAGACCAAAGGAACAAAATACCCCAAAATGCAAGAATAGCTCCTAGAAATTGACTGCCCGCATCGCCCATATACATTTTGGCTGGATGCCGATTAAAGTAAAGAAAACCAATCAAACCGCCAATCATAGCGGTCATTAAACACAGATGAGTATTGGCTATGGCTCCATTCGTATAGGCGGTTAACATCATACCGATGATAATAAACAAAGAGACAGAACCAGTAATCCCATCCATATTATCGAGCATATTGATCGAATTCATGATGCCGACGACCCAGAAGGTGGTAAATAATGCATTGACGAGGTAGTAGGGGCTAACCTGAATGACCAAACCTGAAGCCAGTATAATAAATGTACAAAGCAATTGCCCAAAAAATTTAAATTTGGGCGGCATGGTATAAAAGTCATCCACCAAGCCGATAATAAAACCGACTGCACCTACCGCTACAAAGCTAAGAATATCTTTAGCCAATAGGGTAGTGAGACCATTAACTGTTAAAAGATGTATTAAGGGAAGGCTGATAAGTAAAGTGAGGAAAAAGCCTAAGCCACCGATTGCAGGTTGTTCGGAAGCTGCCCAGCGCACCAATTCTGCCCTATTTTTACGGTATTGCTGCCCTTTACTAGCAAAATATTTCAATAAGAAATAGTTGCTAATAAGTGCGAACATTGTCGTGATCAGTAAAAGTTGTACATATATAGTTGGTAGAAATGATGCTTTCATGGAGCAGTATCAAGTGTCGTGTCGAGTATCGAATCTATTGTCGAATACAAGCGCAAGCGTGAAAAAATAATAATCGCTATGGGGTTTTACCAAACAGTTTTACAGTTATTTTATTTATAAACTGCCGTAACTCTTGAAGCATAACCCAAAGGCGCACGTCCTGCTCCAACTTTATGACTAACTGCAAATTTTTTGCTTAATATATCGTGATATTTAGGAGAAGCATTCCAGAGCAATTGATCATATAAACGTTGCATATCATTAGCGAGTCGTCTATAACTATATCTGTATTCCACAAATCTAGCACTATTATCACCCATTGCTTGTCGCTTTGCCTCGTTTTCCACAAGTGTTAATAAGTGCTGGGCAAATTGTTGATAATCCTTAGAAGGAGAAAGTAAAGCAGTTTTACCAGGCATCACTACATCACCAACCCCACCCACATCTGTCGTTACAATAGGTTTATTGGCTGCCTGCGCTTCGATCAAGCTAACAGGTGTCCCTTCATTTAGAGAAGATAAAGTAACAATATCTACGCCTGCATAGACATAATCTACTGCTTTGATCCAAGAAGTAAAGGTTAAAGGAGCCTTTTTAGTTGTTGGATCTTTTTCTGTAGTAAAAGGAATACCCAATTCTCGTGCTTTTTGCTCAATGGAGGCTTTGCACTCTCCATCTCCAACAATGAAAGCACGAATTTTTCGACTAGACTTATCAATCACCTCTTTTAATGCCTGAAGGAAAAGTCCGTGATTTTTGATAGGCACCAATCGACCAACAATAGCAATAGCTACCTCATCATCTGCAATATTGTACTTTTGTCTAAATTCGATGCGTTTATTTACCTGATCTTCTTGAAAGCGAGAAAGGTCAAAACCAAGCGGAACAACCTGAATTTTTTCAGGCGCACAAAGTTTGTACGTTTCTGCAAGTTCTGCTTTTTGCTTATGACTAATCGCAATAATCTTTGAAGAAAAGCTGGCTAAATAACGTTCTACCTCTAGGTAAAAGCGTGTCTTTAATGGACCAAAGTAAGAATGAAAAACGTGTCCATGAAAGGTATGTGTGATAACGGGAACATTGCATGCTTTAGCAGCTAAACGTCCTAATGCACCTGATTTTGCGGCATGGGTATGTACAATATCAGGTTGATATTCCTCTATCACTCGCTTAATCTCTCGATAAGCGGGAATATCTTTGATAGGGTTAACCGCTCGATACATATTGTCAATGTAGCGAGGATTTAAACCTAAATCATTAAGTATAAACGCTGAACAAGCTTCACTAGCGTCTTTCATCCCAGCTAAAAGTTGGGTCTGATACCCATCATTAACATGTTTCGTTAATAAAGCAACATTGTATGTCGGACCGCCTAAATTCAGCCGATTCGTTATGCGTAATATTCTAGGCATGAAAAGGAATTTTTATGAACCGCAACAAATCTACAAAAAACAATCTTTTCAAGCTACATTTTTGCAAAAAAAATGCGCTTAGACCTCTGATTTTTAAATATCATTAATTGGGAAGGATCAATAGGGGAAAGGTCACTTAAATCCCTTAATTGTAAGGGTTTTTGTAAAAATAAGGGAGGAGAAAAAGAGCTTAAATGCACGTTTTTTTATTCGGTGGACTGCTAATTTTATTGTTGTTTATGAAATAGATTCAAAAAAAGGAAGAAAGGTTGTTTTTAAGAAAGTGCAAAAATTAAGAAATTACAATTAAAATAAGTCTTGAAGCATTAATAATGAATGACTTATCATAATGATAGTCAAGCTTTTCTCGAATAAATTAGCCCTAAAAGGTTAAAGTATATTGATTTTTGTTTTCTTTTACATGTTTAATAGCTTGATTATTGCTTGTTTGTATAGAGTGTATTTGCATAGTATATTGAATGTTGAAAAATAATGAATCAGTAAAATTAAAATAACTACAAATATTCAGATAGTGTTTAAATAAATGTCATCAAAATGTCTGTAAAAACTTGTAAAGTTGTAGGCTAGTGGTTATTTTTATGATCGGTTATGGTATAATCACAGTAGTATATTGTTGAGTTGGTGCCATAGTTCCACAAAACTAATAATGAAATTTAATAAGAATAGCCTACCCTAATACTGTTTTCATAAAAATGACTTACTTATCTTTTTGCTCCCCTAAATTATTGTTTAGATAATTTTATCCAAAATGTACTTTTTTATTTAAAGGAACTGAATAATAACACTTGCCAGTTTTAGTTGATCTGCTTTTACTACCTAATAATACCGATACAATTTTGAAGCTTAGGAACAGTAAAAAAATAACTGTTCAATTTTTATTGAGAAATTTGTACACTTATTTTTCACTCGTTCTTTATACTTAATGCATTGTCTTTATATAATTATGCTAGGTGTCCTTTCTATTGATTTATCGCTTACCCAATTCGATTTTTCTCTACCTAAAACAATAAAGTAACAAATCAATACATTCAGATAGCTCTAATAGACTAGCTATTGATGCTTCTTCAATAGATATAGTCTAAAGGCCCACTCCATGTCTTTTAGATAGATAATAAATAATATATTAATTAAACTAACTAACTAAATCATTTTATTTTTATGAAACACATTTACCCTTGTGCCATATCAAGGAGTGCCTTCCCGACAGGCCTACTTGGATGGCTAACTAGTGCTATACATCCACCTAGTAGCGCAAGGTGGTTGTTGATTTGTTGTGTGCTATTGTTAATGAGTAATGCTACTATTTTTGCACAAGATACAGTTTGTGATGAAAGATCAGCAGATTGTGTGACAGTTGGGCTTTTGGATGCTGTGACTGATGAAGATGGACATCATCTGACTTTCAAGGTGACCAATAATTGTAGTAAAGGTATGTCAAATGTTGTTTTTGAATTACCAGAAGGTTTCGAAGCGATTGTGCTAGGTGGAGATACTTATCAAGGAGACAATCATACTTATAATGTAGAGAATCCAACGAATAATCCTTACTATTCTGTTAAATTTGAAACGCTTGAAAGTGAAGGTGTTATTAATGGGGGAATGGATGTTTTCTCTTTTACGCTTCCATTAGCTGCGCCTTTAGAAGAATTAATTTCTGTTTCTGTTAAAGCTGGAAGAATGAGGTATACCGTTATTTTGTATACCACATTATGCGTTGAGGAAGGTATCGGTATTGGAACAACAGGTGGTGATTCTGGTAATGGAGGTGAGGAACCACCAAGTGAAGAGCCAGAAGGTGAGGAACCAACGGGTGAAGAACCAGAAGGTGAAGAGCCAGAAGGTGAAGAGCCAGAAGGTGAAGAACCAGAAGGTG
>JAHDFT010000427.1 GCA_020628015.1 Bacteroidota bacterium | reverse complement strand
ATTTATACCTCTGGAACCACAGGAACACCAAAAGGGGTCATGCTTTCTCACCACAATATCATTAGTAATATCAAATCCCTTCTTCCCATCATTCCTGTAGAGCATCATCATCGGGTGATTAGCTTCCTGCCCATGTGCCACATCTTTGAACGCACCGTTGTTTACCTCTATATGGCTGTAGGAGCCTCCGTTTATTATGCTCAAAATCTAGGCACTTTGAGGGATAATTTCAAGGAGGTCAAACCACATTATTTTACCGCCGTTCCTCGCATACTAGAAAAAATCTACGAGCGCATCCAAAGAAAAGGACTCAAGCTAACAGGTATACGCAAACGAGTATTTTACTGGGCTTTGGATTTAGGTGAAAAATACGAATTAGATGTCCGCAAAAATTTATGGTATCAAGCTCAATTAAAAATTGCTCGAAGCCTTGTTTTCGATCAACTTATTAAAACCTTTGGAGGTGAATTACTAGGGATTGTCTCTGGTGCAGCCGCCCTACAACCCAAATTAGCCAAAATATTCACCGCAGCAGGCATCCCCATTCGAGAAGGCTATGGACTCACCGAAACCTCGCCCGTCCTCTCCTTCAATCGCTTTACCCCTGGAGAAGCCCGTATCGGCACCGTAGGCATTCCCCTACCTGGTGTAGAAATCAAAATCGCAGCACAAGACAAAGAAATCCTAGCCAGAGGTCCCAATGTCATGATGGGCTACTACAAACGTCCAGATTTAACCGAAAAAGTCATTGATGCCGAAGGCTGGTTTCATACAGGAGATGTAGGCGAATTTATCGCAGGCAGATTCCTCAAAATTACCGACCGCAAAAAAGAACTATTCAAAACATCAGGCGGTAAATACATCGCCCCACAAGCCATCGAAAACCGCCTCATGGCCTCTCCCTTTGTAGAACAGGTCATCGTTGTAGGAGCCAATCGCCCCTACGCCACCGCCCTTATCATCCCTGCCTTCGCCTTTCTAAAAGATTACTTCAAAACCACCCACCAACAAACTTTCCCTTCTAGGAAAGACATGTTAAGTCACAAGGCAGTTATTGAGCAATATCAATCTGTTGTAGATGCCATGAATAAAGAGGTTGGTAAAACCGAAACCATCAAAAAATTCCGCCTCCTCCCCCAAAACTGGACAGTCGAAAAGGACGAACTGACCCCGACGCTTAAGCTAAAAAGACGGGTGATTATTGAGCGGTATATGGAGATGATTGATGGGATGTATGGATAATTTGATTTTATACAGAGAAAATATTTTTTATCGCATCCAATTCTTAAACTTCCCCATTCTATCAATCGAGGTAAATAAATCCAAATCAGGATTAGATTTTAAAATAACCTTCATTTTGGTTGGAGAAACCATGTATATATGATTGATAGCTGTTCTCGAAATAATATATTGTCTGTTGATTCGGAAAAACTGATTGGGATTTAATTCTTTTTCTAGTTGAGAAAGGGAAGCATCAATAGGATAAGATTTTCCGTCTTCAGTATTGAGAAAAGTTACTTTATTGGAAGAATGGAAAAACAAAATTTGTGAGACAGCAATAGACCTTAATTTTTTACCTAATTGCACCAAAAAACGTTCTTTAAAATTATTCTCTTTTTTCAGTAAACTTTGTAGGGCGGTTAAATTAATTTTATTTTCCGAATAGGGTGAAAAATAGTTTTGAAATTTCTGAATAGATGCTGCCAATTCTTTTTTACCAATAGGTTTTAATAAATAATCTATACTTAAATATTTAAATGCCTTCAATACATATTGGTCGTAAGCAGTAGTAAAAATAATCGGCTGGGACAATTCAATTTTTTCCAATATCTCAAAAGCACTACCATCAGTTAGGTGAATGTCCATAAAACCCAAGTCAAATTTGGTAGTAGGTAAAATTTTCACCGCAGCACTAACCGATTCAACCCTTGCAACCACTTCAAATGAAGGATCTATTTCTCCAATCATTCTGGTAAGATTGTCGGCAGCAATTTTTTCATCCTCTATAATTACAACTTTAAACATCTTTAGGATTTATCAAAGGAACAATAGCTACAAATTCATTTTCTACAATAGCAAAACTATAATTTTTTTTACCCAACAAATCCAATCTTTTTTTCAGATTTTTTAAGCCAAGCCCGAAGGATTTTACAAAATTATTTCGTTTTTGTAGATTATTTTTGACAATCAATTGGTCATTTTTTATGCTAAAAGATAAATGCAAAGGTTGTTCCTCATCCACTACATTGTGTTTTATGGCATTTTCTACCAATAACTCTAAAGTCATAGAGGGTAAAAACCAATCTTTTCGGTTAGAAGGTATATCAATCGTGATAGGAATTTTATCATCAAAACGAATTTGGAGTAAGTACATATAAGATTCCAAAAATTGAAACTCTTGCTCAACAGTACTCACCAACTCTTCGCTTTGCTCCAATACATACCGATAAACTTCTGCAAACTCTTTAATGAATTGTGCAGATTTATCTACATCTTGGTAAATTAAGCCAGACAAAACATTTAAGGTATTAAACATAAAATGAGGGTCCAATTGTTTGCTTAAAACACTTGCTTTCAGTTGGGCTTGCTCCTTCTCCAAGGTTTCCAGTTCTAATTTTTTTTGAGCCTGAAGGTTTAAGTATCCATAAGTTTCTTCCAGCACAAAAATCAGTAACAAGCAAAAAAAGCTGACCTCTACCACAATCGCTAAAACATTTAACGGTTTCGTCGCTTTATCTAAGTTTTTAGGTGGCTTTTTATGCTCATCATTCATTACCTTTAGCTCCTCCTTTTTATCCAATATTTTTTGATAGAATGCAGGGATTCCATGTTTACTTAGATAATAAGAAGTAGGTACAAAAATAACCGCAGAAATAATGGACGTACCCAAAAGAATTATTCCTATTTGTGCTAAAATTCTACGTTTAAGGGCTGTTCCCCAAGGATATAATTGATTAAAACGTTCAACAATCTTTGTAATCAAATTTCGAAAAAGAACAACACACAAAAACAATAAAAATAATGCCCCCCATTCCTCCAATGTAAAAATAAATCCCTTTGAAGGATTAATAGTGTCGGGAAGAATTAATGCAAAAAAAAGAACCGTAAAAACTAATCCATAGAGTATATTTTTATTCATATGCATATTAAAAAAATGATCTAGTTAAACTAATAGAAGATGCACTACCTACAATTAAATAAAAATTAATAATTGATGAGTTTTGAATTGAACCGACTGAATGACTGAAATTTAGCGATGAGTGATTTTCGTAAATAAGCTACAAGGACTCATCCTGCATTTTACATCATTCATCCTATGAAACCTTTGACTCTTCCTTTTACAGCAGCCTGAACGGACTATTTACATTTCTTTCAGCGTTTTTTCCCCATAGTTTCACAAAAAAATAGTCATGAATAAAATAATTCGTTTATCAATTTACTTTTTTTTATTAGGAATTTTATTGTTTAGTTCATCTTGTCGAAGAGATAATGACAATGATAATGATAGAGATAGACCTAGACGAAATGATAATAACACCGAAATAAGTGCCTTACCAGAAACAGTCGAATTTCCAAACAATAATCCTTATACCGATGCAAAATCTGATTTGGGTCGAATGCTTTTTTGGGATCCTATTTTATCTGGCTCAAAAGACATTGCCTGTGCCTCTTGTCACCATCCCGATTTTGGTTATGCCGATGGTCGGCAACTATCTTCGGGGGTTAATGGAAGCGGGCTTGGACCCAGTAGAAGCAATGGAGATATTGTCAAAAGAAATGCACCTACCATTCTCAATACAGCGTTTAACGGAATTGATCTAAATGGAAATTACAATCCAAATTTAGCCCCTATGTTTTGGGACAATCGAGCATCAGGTCTTGAAGAACAAGCCCTTTTACCCATACTTTCTAAGGAAGAAATGCGAGGAACAACAATTGCCGAAGACGATATATTAAATGTCGTCGTCCAACGGCTTGAAACATTTCCCACTTACCGCACTTTATTTGAAAAGGCTTTTGGAAACAATACCATAAATGCCGACCGTATCGCCGAAGCCCTCGCAACCTTTCAACGTAGTATTACAGCCAATAATAGTCGCTTTGATGAATATGTACGTGGCAATCAAAATGCACTAAGCGATGATGAAATTGAAGGAATGAATACCTTTGTAGATGTTGGTTGTGCCAATTGCCACAATGGGCCTATGTTTTCAGACTTCGATTTACATACCCTAAGTGTACCAAACCATCCATCAGTAACAGATAATGGGGCAACAGGAAATTTTGACTTTAGAACGCCTACCTTGCGAAACTTAGCTTTCACCGCCCCATATATGCACAACGGTCGTTTTCGTACATTAGAAGATGTATTGGAGTTCTACGATGATATTTCAGGCGGCAATGGGGATTCCCAAAATCGGGATGTTGATGATGATGACATTGACGAAGATGCTAGAGATTTGCGCTTAAACGGCAGGGACATTGATGAAATTATATTATTCTTGAATACTTTAAATGACGATGATTTTGATAAAACGATTCCCCAAAGTGTACCAAGTGGTTTGTCTGTTGGGGGGGATATTGATTAGGGGGAAGGGGCTAAATCCTCCTAAAAATATTCCAAAAAATCCCATCTTCTAGGAGCTTATCATTCTCCTAAAAACAAATGAGTTTATGACATATTGGGGGGAAGGTGCAATCCTTATTATGAGGGTCTTATACTTAGACT
>JAHDFT010000426.1 GCA_020628015.1 Bacteroidota bacterium | reverse complement strand
TTTTGCTTCTTTTCATCAAGGAAAAGAAGAGCCAGAAAGAAGTAAGCAAGGGAATGAATAAATGATTTCCTACTAAAAAATGGATGTTCAGTAAAACATCCATTTTTCACCATAAAATAATAATAATAAAATATGAAAACACTTTACACACTTATCCTCACACTATTCTCCATAAGCAGCCTAATGGCGCAAGACTGCTCCGAGCTATTTTTCTCAGAATACGTAGAAGGCTCGAACAACAATAAAGCAGTAGAGATTTACAATCCAACAGATGCAGCCATTGACTTATCAGATTACCGCATCATCCGTTGGTCGAATGGAAATGCGACCTACAATGACCTTTATTCTGTAGATTTATCTGGTACTATTGATGCAAAAGGAACCTTTGTATTGGTTTTAGATAAAAGAAATTGTGAATTATCAGGTCAAGATACCTGTGTTTTTGAAGGCTTAATGTCAAAAGGAGATGCTTTCTTATCTCCAACTTATGCAGACAATAGAACTTTATACCACAATGGAAATGATGCCTTGTCTTTGAATAAAATTAGTGATAATGGAGCCATTTCTTACGGTGCATTTGTCGATATTTTTGCTCAAATCGGTGTTGGTGCTGACATCAACGGCGTATCGATGTTGGCTTGGACAGACAAAGAAACACCTAGTAGCCCAGATTACCCAGCCTATACCTGCTATAGCGGTGATCAAGGTTGTGTTTGGTGGACAAGAAACCGCACATTGATTCGTAAAGCAAGTGTCAAGCAAGGGGTGACAAGAAACCCTACAAGTTTTAATCCTGCTGCGGAATGGGATTCTTTAGATATCAATACTTTTGATCGTTTAGGAGCGCATGAATGTGAGTGTGACCCAAGTTCTGGTTTGTTGGAAACGGAAGATTTGAATCAATGGAGTGTTACTGTTTATCCTAATCCCAATAATGGTGCTTTCACCATCCAATCAGAAGCAACGATTCAAAACCTAGAAATTTACAATATCTCTGGTCAATTAGTGGATCAAAAACTACTACTAAGAGATCATACTAGCCTACAAATGCCTGAATTACACGCAGGAACTTATTTTGTGAAAGCGATTCATGTTGATGGAGAAATTTCTTATACTAAAATGATTGTGGAGTAGGAATTTTATCCATCTAATCATTTTATTTGAGTGCATGACATATTGGGGGGAAGGTGTAATCCTTATTATGAAGGTCTTATACTTAGACCCTTTGAGATTGGGTATGTTAGCTATTTTTCTTAATGACCGCATAGCGGTCACAGTACGTTAGCCAATAAAAATCCCCCTAGTATCTCGACCCTAGCAGGGTCGCACTCTATCGAACTGCATCAAAAATCCCCCAATATATCATGCACTCATTTTATTTTGGATTTTGTTGCCGTAGAGCCGCATTGCAATACGGCTCCACGGCAACAAAATCCAAAATCCAAATTTAATTCGGCGCAAACTATTTTTATTATAAATCATAACTATGAAGCAATTTTCCTTTCTATTCCTAGCCTTCCTACTGCTCTCCGTTACGGTTTCAGCGCAAAAAGGGACATTGCAAGGAAAGGTGATAGATGCCATTTCTAAAGAAACCATTATCAATGTAAACGTGGTTGTGGAGGGAGATGAAGGTACAGGAACGGTGACTGATATAGATGGTTACTATCAATTAAAACTAGCCCCTGGCACTTATAATGTAACCGCTAAATTTGTTGGTTATAAGGAGAAGACGCTAGAAGTAACGGTTAATGAAAATATACTGGTCTTAGATTTTGAACTAGAGGAAGATAATATATTAATGGGAGAGTTTGAAGTGGTTGCAGATGTAGCACAAGATCGAGAAACACCTGTAGCTTTCTCAACCGTCCCACTAGAGCGAATCCAAGAAGAAATTAGTGTACAAGATTTACCAATGGTACTCAATTCCACACCTGGCGTTTATGCCACTCAACAGGGTGGGGGAGATGGAGATGCCCGAATTACCATCAGAGGATTCAACCAAAGAAATGTCGCCATATTGATTGACGGAGTACCTGTTAATGATATGGAAAATGGTTGGGTCTATTGGTCCAACTGGTCGGGTTTACAAGGAGTTGCAAGAAGTATGCAAGTACAAAGAGGTTTAGGTGCTTCCAAACTGGCCTTACCCTCTGTTGGTGGAACCATCAACCTATTGACCAAAGGGATCGAAGCCAAACGTAGATTCAATGTACGTCAATCAGTCGGTGTCAATGGTTATTTGAAAACACAAGTTTCTGGTACTACAGGCCGCCTAGAGAATGGCTGGGGACTGACCTTTACAGGAGCCTATCGTCGAGGAAATGGCTGGGTAGACCAAACTTGGTCAGAGGCTTGGTTCTATTTTGTCAAGCTAGAAAAAATGTTCAATAAGCATAGTCTTTCCTTTTCTGTAGTAGGTGCGCCACAAAGTCATGGGCAGCGTTCTTTTAAATCAAGAATTGCGGTTTATGATAAAGAGTTTGCTGCTAAGATGTTTGAAGGCAGTAGTGATTTATACAAACTCATGTCAGATTATAGTCAGGGAAATATTGCAGAGGATGATTACAATACTGCTTTAGCAGCGATGAACCTTTCTGAAGAGCAATTACAACAAGCAGAATATTCTTTTGTAGATACCGCCAGTATTAGTGGGGATTATGGCATTCGGTATAATCGTCACTGGGGATATTTACAAAGAAATGGCGCAACAGAATCAGAATTATTAACCGAAAGAGTCAATATCTACCACAAACCCCAATTCACCTTGAAGGATTTCTGGCAACCAAATGATAAATTTGCTTTATCAAATATGCTGTACCTATCTTTGGGTAATGGTGGTGGTGTTGGTAGTAAAGGAAGCGGATTTGCACCAGATCGAGTTACTGGACAATTAGATGTCCAAAGTGTATATGACCAGAATCAATCGAATCCAATTTTTGGTTGTGCGCCTTGTGGTACGGTTAATATTTTGAGACGTTCGGTAAATAGTCATGTTTGGTATGGTATGCTCTCTACTTTCGATTATGAAGCCAATGAACACATTAATGTTTCTGGTGGATTGGATTTGAGGAATTATAGAGGAATCCACTATCGAGATATTTATGATCTACTAGGTGGTTCCCATTTTGGGCAGCCAGTTAATGAAACAAACCCTTTGTATGTAGGAGATACGATAGATTATCACAATGATGGCTTTGTGAAATGGGGAGGAATATTTGGGCAAGTAGAGTATAAAAATGCGTTTATCTCTTCTTTCTTGAATATTACAGGTGCCTTATCTCAATTCCAAAGAGAGGATTTCTTTATTGCAGATAGCGCAAGATTATCCGATAAAGTAAATGTGCCAGGTTTTACCATCAAAACAGGTGCGAATTTCAATTTAACAGAAAGCCAGAATGTCTTTTTCAATACGGGTTATCTCAATAAAGCTCCAGGTTTTGACTTCATTTTTAATGACAATACCAATCAACCTTATGGAGATATTGTCAATGAGCAAATCATCGCTTTTGAATTGGGTTATGGTTATAAATCGCCCCGTTTTGCCCTAAATACAAATGCTTATTATACCAGTTGGTTGAATAGACCGCTTATTTCCTCGATTGAGGTAGAAAGTGGCGAAAGAGAGTCGGTTAATATTGCTGGTATGAGGGCTTTACATAGAGGTGTAGAAATGGATTTTGCTTGTGAAGTCATCCCTAAAAAGCTGAAATGGGAAGGGTTATTATCTGTGGGAGATTGGATATGGAAAACTGATTCTTCCACCCTAATCTTAGCAGATGAACTAGCCAATATTCCTGAAAATCTTCAATTTAGTGCAAACGGTGTACACGTAGGAGATGCTGCCCAATTTCAAGCAGGAACGAGTATACGTGTAGAGCCAATCAAAGGATTATACGGTAATTTGAAATGGACTTATTTTGGTAAAAACTTTGCTGATTTCGACCCAAGTAGATTGACAGGTGGAAATGCAGATCGGGAATCTTGGCAATTACCAGATTATTATCTTGTTGATTTCCATGCTGGTTATCGCTTTAAAGTCAAGGAAACCAAGTTTAGCATTAGTGGAAGTATTTTGAATTTACTCAATAATACTTATATTTCGGATGCTAGTACTAGAGCAGGCTTTGATTTAGATCAAATCGAAGTGTTTTTTGGTGCTGGAAGACGGTTTTCTTCTTCTTTGAGTATTACTTTTTAGGACGAGTCAGTTGACCTCATTTATTTTCTACAGACAGTCTGGCTCCTACAGAGCGACCAATATTAGCTCCGTAGGAGCCAGACTGTTTGTAGAAAAAACAAAAGCAATAGCTAAAAGCTCCATCGGAGCGACCTGTCAAGTTGTAGGTAATTCAATATTGCTAAATACTTACTAGAAGACATTTAAGGGTCTTTGACAATTTTTGCAAATTTAGATTTTACATAAAATAGAAGCCGATTTTTACTTGAATTAAAATTTTCTAGTTCTAAGATAGTTGGGGGGTGAGTTTATCTTTGACATAATTATCTTTTATTCTAGCCCTGAAGGGGCAAAAGCAATAGCGTAGGGCATCGCCCTACGAATAAGCGGAGATATACACTCAGCCCTGAAAGGGCGAAAGCCAATCCAAATAATTAGTTGAAATGTCTAGTATTCGATTGATGGTCAAACCTTGTCCACACGGCTTTTGCCCTTTCAGGGCGTATATAGGACACTTTATTTTTCATAGGGCGATGCCCTATGCTAATGCTTA
>JAHDFT010000425.1:2054-4742 GCA_020628015.1 Bacteroidota bacterium | reverse complement strand
ATGGCTGGCGGAATCGGCAGTCGTTTCTGGCCCAAAAGCCGTCAAAAATGTCCAAAGCAATTCTTAGATATATTGGGAACTGGTGAAACCTTACTTCAAATGACTTATAAGCGTTTTGCTAAAATTGTCCCAGAAGAAAATATATTTATTGTGACTGGGGAAGCATATGTTCCCTTAGTAAAAGAACAACTTCCTGATATTGATGGCAATCAAGTACTGGCCGAAACTGCTAGAAGAAATACAGCACCCTGCATCGCTTATATGACCTATAAACTGGCAGCAAAAGACCCTGATGCCACCTTTGTCGTCGCTCCTTCCGACCATTTAATAACCGAAACGGATGATTTTTTGGCTACCATTCAAAAAGCCCTAGATCATGCCTCAGCTTGTGATGTCTTAATGACACTAGGCATCAAGCCACATCGGCCACATACGGGTTATGGTTATATCCAATACGATGAAGAAAAAGGAGGAGATAATATTTTTAGGGTCAAAACCTTTACCGAAAAGCCACAATTAGAAATGGCTAAGGTATTTTTGGATAGTGGTGATTTTCTATGGAATTCAGGCATATTTATTTGGAATGTTCGCACCATTATACATGCTTTTGAATCTTTCCAGCCAGAAATACACCATTTATTCCAATCAGGAAAAGAAGTTTATTTTACCGATCAAGAAGCAGCATTCATCAAAAAAACCTATGCTCGTTGTCGAAGCATCTCCATTGATTATGCGATTATGGAATATGCAACGAATGTATGTGTCATTCCTTCTTCCTTTGGTTGGAGTGATTTAGGAACTTGGACTTCTCTTTGGGAACAACGAGAAAAAGACTATCTAGGTAATGCTGTTCAAGGAGAAAAGGTGATGATTTATGATTCAGAAAACTGTATGGTGATGGTTCCTGATGATAAAGTCGTCATTCTACAGGGCTTACAAGACTATATTATCGTAGATACAGGAGATGTTTTATTGATTACTAGTATGCTAGAAGAACAACAAATCAAGGAATTCAATGCTACTGTAAAACGTAGAAACGGAGATGCCTACTTATAATGCTTGGCTTTCCTCTTATTCATAAGGCTATTAGAATATGCAATTAACGGTTATTATTGTTAACTACAATGTAAAGTATTTCCTAGAACAGGTTTTACTTTCTGTTGAACGAGCGGCAGCAGGTTTGGAAGTAGAAACCATTGTAGTAGATAATAATTCTAAAGATGGCTCTGTAGCTTTTGTACAAGAACATTTTGACTGGGTTACATTAATCGCTAATACAGATAATACAGGTTTCGCAGTAGCCAATAACCAAGCAATGAAAATTGCTAAAGGTAAATATGTTTTATTGCTCAATCCAGATACCGTAGTAGGCGAAAATACTTTCAGGGCGATTATTGATTTTATGGATGCTCACCCTGATGCTGGTGGTTTAGGGATTAAAATGGTGGATGGAAAAGGACAATTCTTACCAGAATCCAAACGAGGATTACCCACTCCTTGGGTTTCTTTCTGTAAAATGAGTGGACTGGGTACCCTTTTCCCAAATTCTAAACGATTCAATTATTATTATTTAGGACATTTAAGCGAAAAAGAAATCCAAAAAGTAGAAATCTTATCTGGTGCCTTTATGTTGATGCGAAAAACAGCATTAGATAAAGTAGGGCTACTAGATGAAAGCTTCTTTATGTATGGAGAAGATATAGATTTATCCTATCGCATTATTCAAGGAGGATACCAAAACTACTATTTCCCCCACCATCCCATTATTCATTATAAAGGTGAAAGTACCAAGAAAGGTAGTTTAAATTATGTCAAGGTGTTTTATCAAGCAATGGTGATCTTTGCCAAAAAACATTTTACAGGCAGCGGTGCCAAACTCTATATTTCCGCCATTCAAATCGCTATTTTCCTAAAAGCAACGCTTACCCTTGTTACTCGCTTTATACAAAAATTCGCTACACCTGCTCTCGATGCCCTATTAATCTTCGGAGGCATGTATTGGCTCAAAACATTCTGGGAAACCAATATCAAAGTTGCGGAAGGCTTGACCTATGGCATAGAATACCTCTTCATCAATCTTCCCCTATACATTTCCATCTGGCTCATCTCCATTTTCTTTAGTGGAGGCTATGATCGTCCCATCCGTTTACCAAGAATCAATCGAGGTATTTTGATAGGCACAGTATTGATCTCTGCGGTTTATGGGTTCCTTCCAGAAAGCTTGCGTTTTTCTAGGTCTATGATTCTACTAGGTGCGATATGGGCCATATTCGCCCTCAATGGCTGGCGCATGATTCGACACTTCCTTAAGCATCGTACTTTCCGTATGGATTTACCCGAAAATAAAAGAGCCATGATTATTGGCTCCAAAACAGAATCTCAACGAGTCGAAAATCTTTTATTTCAAGCAGGTGCAGAGTTAGAAGTAGTGGCTTATATTGACCCAAAAAATCAGGTCAATACCAATTATACACCATCCCCCAAATATACCGCTCCCATCAGTCAATTACCTTCCCTTATAAAAGTCCTAGAAATATCTGAATTGATTTTTTGTGCCAAAGACATGTTAAACAAAGACATCATACAATACCTACAATTATTAGATAATCGACTAGCTTTCAAAATTGTACCAGAAGGCAGTAATAGTATTATTGGTAGTAATTCCAAAAATACGGCTGGTGATTTATA
>JAHDFT010000425.1:0-1954 GCA_020628015.1 Bacteroidota bacterium | reverse complement strand
TCATTTTCTAACAATACCATCGAATCAAATTCGTTAATAGGTAGTTGATGTTTTTTCAGTAATGCCTGTCCAAAATCTGATTGTAAAGAAGCAAAGTGAAATACCTTTCGTTCATCTTTTTCAATAATAAATTGAATAGAACGATTACAAAGATTACACACACCGTCAAATAAAACAATCGAATGCATAATATTTGATTTATATTAATAAACATCAATCCTCTCTATAAACAATATTACTTAAGACTTTAGAAACTGTTTAAGAAAAGTCTCCAATAGCCAGTTAATATCAGACTGCACTACTTTTTCTACTACTTTATCTGCATGTAATGCAAAATCATTTAGATCTTTGATTGTTGTATTGAATGTTTTAACATCTTCGCCGTCACCCTCAACCGCATTATTCAAATCTTTCAATACAACCATAATAGGTTCCAACTCCTTTTTTTTCCGTTGCACCAAAATGAGCTTAGACATTTTCCAGATGTCTTTCTCAGCATAAAAGTACTCTTTTCGGTCTCCTGGTTTCAATTCTTTCATCACCAAGCCCCAATCTATCAATGCCCTTAAATTCATATTGGCATTACCACGAGATATATTTAACTCTTCCATAATATTTGAAGCGGATAAAGATTGAGTAGCCACCAAAAGTAAGGCATGCACTTGTGCCATTGTTCTATTGATGCCCCATTTGGTGCCTAATGTCCCCCAAGCATGGATAAACTTGAGTTTTGCTTCATCTAATTCCATAAATTTATAGGGAGTTTTTTACTTTTTTATAAAATTTGACAATAAAATGAATTTTGATTAGTCTTTTTTGTCTAATTATGTACTAAATCAAGTAATAAATCAAAAGCTTGATGCGTTAAAGCTTCTAAATCTTTCTAAACCCTTTGATTTTATTGACTTTAAACTAAAAAAACAAAAAACATTTCACAGTTTCTGTTAAACTTTGTAGCTAGTAAGTAATTCCTAGTTTACTAAACAACAAAAAATAAAAGTATGTTTCAGAATATTTTGAAAGTACTGATATTTTAAGAGAAAAAGAAAATTTTATAGAAAAAGGTTTAGTTAGTTTCATCATTGATTTAGTTAGTTAGATTTAGTTATTCAAAGCTCTCTTCAATGAGAGCTTTTTTATTTTGGCTAATTCCCTACAAAACCTGACATTTTTTCAGGTTATATTGACATGTCATTTTGTTTAATCACATAATTGAAAACTATTTTGTTTTATTTACGTATCTTTAATAAAAAAGTCTATTTATAATATTTTAAAAGAAATAAGGAACAAACATTAAAAAAACACCCATTATAAGGTTAAGTATCTCATTAAAAGACTATTATATACCTTATATACGACAAACTTCAAACACCACACAACCATACTTACAATCAACCTTTTACAAACCAAAGATCAATCATATTAACTTTTACACAAATAAAAAAACTATAACGCACTAAATATATCTACTTGTTAGTATTTATCCATCAGACAATTTAGTACAAAAAACTTGACTAAGGTTACTTCTATTTTAGTAGTTATCTAGCATAAAAGGGCATTTTTTTTGCATCCTTTCAAATGCGGAAAACGACTATCATTATAACTCTGTATTAAACATTACCTCATACTAAATATCAAATAAAAAAAATAAATCATACTAAACACAATAATAGCGAGTATGTGCATAAATCAGATTCATACAAGACTTATTATTGAATTTGGTATCAAATATCATTTTTTAGAAAGTGTTTATTGCAACTTAATTTCTGATTTTTTTGTTGAAAATCAATAACTATCTCTATTTTTTAGTGACGACTATTTGTTCACTTATTAATAATGGTCTGAAAAATTAATTAATCATTTAAAATTAAGTAATGGTGAAATAATACAATTATACATCCTATAAGTAAGGAACAGTCAAAAAATAATTGTACCATTTTGATTGATAAATTTA
>JAHDFT010000424.1 GCA_020628015.1 Bacteroidota bacterium | reverse complement strand
AAAATCTACTTTATCTTTAATAATCGCAAATCAGCTAAAGAACGTAGATCACTTAGAAAGCAAGGTAATGGAAGCTTTCTTTATACAGACTTTGTCGTTTTTGATGCAGAATTAGGAGAAATTGAATTCAATGATATTTTCATTAATTATAAAGAATCTAAGCTGACCTATGGGCCTGGACTTGTCGATTTTGAGAATGGTCAATTATTAATTGGAACTAGGATGAAAGGGCCAAAGAAATATACTTTTACGCTTATGGATTTGGAATAGCTTTTTTAGCCAATGAAGAGCTGGTTTACCAGACCGTAGAGAAAATTCATGAATTTTCTCTACAGTCAAAAATGAACATTTTAGTATCCATTTGATTATATACAATTAAACAATTACAATCAATAAATCCTCCAAATGAATCTAAATTACCTCGCCTTCTTCCTTATTGCCTTTGTTCCGCTAATCATTGGTTATTATTGGTATCGCCCCACCTCTGTCATTAGTAAATGGTCAGGAGAAGGCTTCAAAAATCCGCAAGAATTTACCATTCTCCAACTAGGCATCACTTTTTTATTGAGTTTTACCCTAGTCTATGGCTATATTAATTTGGTCATCCATCAAATGGGCTTTTACGAGCTATTTTTTACGGATATAATGCGAGGCAGTCAAGAGGCAGAAGCCATTGTCAAGGAATTTCTAGGGAAATATGGAGATAAACATCGCCATTTTGGTCATGGGGTATTTCATGGGATCATCAATGCATTTGTTTTTGCCTTGCCATTTGTAGGGATTCATGCCATCTTGGATAAAAAAGGCATGAAGTACGTTTTACATCATTTTTCGTATTGGTTGGTGACTAGTGCGGTGATTGGGGGTTTGATTTCGGAGTTTGTTTGACTTTCTTGTTTTGTTTTACAAAACAAGAAATAACTAATAAAAAGAACGAACAAATTTGAATAAAAAGTTGTACTTTTATAACAAGGATATTTCAATTAAATTCGGAATTATGAGATTTATTGCGGATAGAATTACTATTGATGATAATATTTGTAACGGAAGACCTACAATCCGAGGTAAGCGGATAACAGTACAAACCATTTTAGAGTTTTTACAAGCAGGAGAATCAAAAGAAGAAATTTTACACCAGTATCCATCCCTTGAATTAGAAGATATTGATGCTTGTTTAAAGTTTGTGGTTGATTTAATGAATTGATTAAACATTTATTATAACTCCTTAAACGACCCTACAATCTCCCCTAAAGTCTCCTCATACTTCTCTCGCCACTTCGCCCAAGTCCACAAAACGATTTGGTAATGATGTTCTTTACCCTCAATAATCGTCACCTTATAATAAATCCGCTCATTCAAACCCTCATTTCCCACATCGCCTGCAAGGGAAAATTGATAGGCAGGCAAGCCATTGACCGTCAAAGTCTGTTCCCCAAATCCACTTGGATTGGTCAATTGCTTGGTCAAATCTGTTTTAGCCGTTTTAGCAATGACTTCTAGTGACTCGACTTTCTTGGGTTCATCCAATACAATCGCATAAATATTTCTGAAGAAATTGACATAGGACAAACTAGCATCCGAACTCAATTTACCCGTCTTTTCTTCCTCCATATAATCAGGAAAAGAAATGGCATACTGATTCTTGACTTTTACCTCTGAAAATTCATAAGTATAATCACAAGCAGCGCAAAAAAGCACCATTCCAATTGAAAACGATATAATTAATTGACGTAACATTCTATTTATTTAATAAAACTTAGCATGATCTTTCGCCATACCATACAATAAAGCAGCCGGCATAAACCGTTGTCCATACTTTTCTGCAAGTGCTTCCAATTTATGGATAAACTTCGCTTGCCCAACACTATCCACATACTGGAAAGGGCCACCAGTATAGGCTGGATAACCCCAGCCCAAAATCGCCCCAATATCCCCATCATCCTTAGAACGAATCACCCCTTCTTCTAAGCATTTAATGGCTTCTTGGGTCATCGCTGCCATCAAACGCAGTCGGATTTCCTTTTTAGGATAATTGGCTGTTGCTCGACTTTTATTGAAAAAAGCATAAACTCCCTCATTGACCTCCTTCCGAATCCATTGCTCCCCTTTTTCTTTATATTTATAAAAGCCCAAGCCAAAACCTCTACCTCTAACCTTTTTTTCTAACAATTGTTCAAAAATGGCTGCCCAATTCGCCCCCTCTCCTTGATTGTTGGTGAATAAAGCCATTAAGGACATCCCCATAACATCTCTAACAACAGACAAACCAATCAAATCCATCAATGCAAAAGGACCTGTTTCAAAGCCCAAAACCAAAGCCGCTTCTTCAATTTCTGGAATCTTTATCCCTTCTTCTAACAATAGCAAAGCTTCATGTAAATAAGCAGCAAGAATTCGAGGCAAATAAAAGCCCGTTTTATCACTCACCTCAATCACTCGCTTACCAATCTGCTCCAACCAAAAACGCACCTTTGCCACAGCCTGCGGATCTGCTTTTTCAGGCACAATCAACTCCGTCAACTGCCAGCGTCCTTCCAAAAATCGTTCATGGATACCTAGCACTTGTTCTGGTCTTTCTGCATTTTGGGCGATGAGGTGAACAGGCGTAACATAAGTATGCATCAAGTGAATGCACTGTTTCCGTCCCACATGCTCCATTTTTGCCAATAAATGCCGCTTCAAATCCAATTCCTCCCCTACCGTTTCCACCAAAATATCCATTTGTTCCAAATAACGATCATGTTTTTGTACTCGAATGTGATTCATCAACCTTTCTCGTTCCAATCGGCTCCATTTATGCGGTTGATCAAAAGGCGATTTGAGGTAATTCCAGATTTGTTGTTGTGCTACTTGTGCTTTGTCTTCGTGAATTTCTTTGAGGATGACGGTCATCTTTTTTTGAATACAAGCCGTTGCTAGACTCCCCCCTGCTCTACTCGCTCCCATAATTCCTATCCGTTTAATAGGCAGACAACTGGCATCTAAAGGTGCAATTGGCTCCTTCATTTTCAAATAAAAACGCAGCAATTGCTTACTTACTGGATGCACCACCAATTCATCAAAATGCTTGACCTCTGTTTCCATTCCTGCATCTCGGTCGTATTTCATACCCATTTCCAAGCAATTAATCACCTTCAAAGGAGCTGGATAATGATAAGGCATTTTTTCTCGCAATTCATCCTTAGATTGATTAAAAATATAAGAACGAGCCAAGCGGTTACCATCTAGTATTTTATCAGTTCGAGATTTTCGGTCAACACGTACAATCTGCTTACCGATCATTTCCTGTACTTGCTTTTCTGCTATTCTTTGTAAGCCATAAGGATGCACGACTCGATCTACCAAACCTAGGGTCTTTGCTTCCTTAGCATTCTTCTTTTCTGCATGAAGCAATAATTCCAAAGCGGTTCGCAAACCACAAAGTTGATGCGTTCTTTGGCTTGCCCCTAGATGTGGAATCAAACCATATTTTAATTCTGGAAATTGGAAAAAGGTTTGGGGTGCATCTGTGGCTAGGCGGTAATCACAAGCCAAAGCAATCGACAAACCTGCCCCTTTTACTGCACCATGAATAGCCGCCACAAAAACCTTTTCATCTCGCTCAATTCGATCTAAACATTCCATCGCCTTTCTACCAGCACGTTCCCATTGATCCGCAACCTGGATTTCATATAAAGCAGGAACCTCCCAAACATCCAAAAAATTATCTTTTTCACTAATCAAAATCACCCCTTTCAAGCCTTCCACCTCATCTAAAGTATCCAAGACTTCCACCAATTCATCAATAAAGGTCTCATTGACCACATTGCTATCCGCCCCTACTCGATTTAGTGCAAGTGTAGCGATAGTTCCTTGTATGGATATGGAGAAGTAATTCATATTGATGTCTTTATTTTCCGCTAAAATAATTGATCTATATTGTAGAATACAAATTTTGGACGTAATAGTTAAAATTTTATGTGGGAATAGGTTATCTTTCGAGTTGCTAAATCATTGTATTTTATAAAACTTTTCTCCATGTCTTGGTGGCAAAAATATTTCCTAGAAGCTTATCCTTTAATAAGTCGGCAAATCAAATCAGAGGACTCGACCTTTGAAGAAACCCAATTTATTGATTATTGGATGCAGCAAAATAATTATCAAACGGTTTTGGATGTCCCTTGTAGTCATGGACGAATTGCGGTGACACTAGCAGCAATGGGACATCAGGTAACTGCCTTAGATATTAATCCTGACTTACTAGAAATAGGACGTGAACAGGCTAAAAATAGAACTGTTGAGGTGGATTTTATACAAGGTGATATGATTCGCATGGATTATAAGGAAGCATTTGATATGGTGGTCTGTATTTTTAATAGTTTTGGTTATTTTACCGATGCTGAAAATGAAGCTTTCTTAGCCAATGCTTATCATTCCTTAAAAAAAGGAGGTACTTTTCTAATAGAAAGCCATATTACAGAAACCTTATTGCCTATTTTCACCCCATATGGCTATTGGCGTTATGAGGATTGCATTGTCATCGAAGATCGCACCTTTGATTATAAAACCAATCGCATGGAAGGGACTTGGACTTTTGTACATGATGATGGGCGCAAAATTGAATCAGATAGTAGTGTTCGCATTTATAGTTATAATGAATTGATGATCTTACTAGAAAAACAGGGTTTTAAAAATATACAAACCTTTGGCAATTATCAAGGTGATCCTTTTGTCTTTGGGGATGATATGATTTTGATTGCAGCAGAAAAATAA
>JAHDFT010000423.1 GCA_020628015.1 Bacteroidota bacterium | reverse complement strand
TATTTATTTTTTACTACTAAGATATTCAGCAAATTATGCATAACTATACCGGACCACCATTATATAATTTAGATTACCTTTATTTAGTCTCCAAAAATAATCCTTCATTTGTAGAAGAAATGGTAGGTATTTATTTTGAACAGGTTAAAGTGATTGGCAAAACCTTACCAGAATTATTGGATGCAGCAGATTACGATGAAATTGTACAAACAGTACATAAATTTATTTCTAATGCGAAATGTATTGGTAGCGAACAATTGTCAAGTATTTGTATTAATATTGAAACAACGATTGGAGGGAGAAGGTATGCTGAATTACCCAAGTTAATTGATTATCTACTCAAATATAGCCAAATTGCGAAAGAACAATTGGCAGAAGAGTTTCCAGAATTGGCAAAAGCTGCTGAGGAGGAGGAAGAGGATTAGTTAGGGCAATAATTTTATGCCTGATGCTTCCAGCGATTATGTGACCAAAGCCAACAATAAGGCTCATCCTTGATTTGTGCTTCCAGTTTTTGCATATATTTCTGAGTGATTACCCCTTTAGCTTCAGTTTGTGGTTGATCAGAAATCAAACTTAATTCATAGGTATAAGATCCTCGTTTTATGCGCTTTATAGCGATATAAAATACAGGATAGTTATAAAGTTTGGCGTATTTTTCTACACCATGTAAACAAGCCGTTTTTTGATTCAAAAAATCAACCCAAATTGCCTCTTTAGTATTGGAAGGGCTTTGATCTGATAACATCGCATAAGCCACTAAATGAGCGTCATTATCTTGAAAAGTCTGATAGGTGGATTTGATAGAGGCTAGTGTGAGCTTAAAAATGGCTCTTTTTTGGCGCATGTATGTATCAATGTATATATTATTCAAGGGTTTATAGATGCCAATCAATTGATGTGGTACTTGAAGAGCTGCACAGAGTACGCCCCATTCCCAATTAGCATAATGGGCACCAACAGCGATAATATTCTGCTTTTTTTCAAAGAAAGGAGCTAAAATCTCAGGATTCTTCATTTTATACCTGCTCACCAAGTCTTCTGCCGACAAAGAAAATCCCCAAAAGCTTTCTATAATAATATCTGCCAAATGTCGATAATAGCGTTGTGCCAAATCCTCTATTTCCGCTGCTGTTTTTGTAGGAAATGACTTGTGCAAATTCTTTAACACCACTTTTTTTCTGTATCTTACTATTTTGTAAAGTATATAATAAATGCCATCTGCTAGTCGGTAGAGGTAACTTTCTGGTAAACAAGCTACTAATCCAACCAATAGTCGAAAAAATAGATAGCTAAGGTACCAATTGAATCTTTGAAAATAAGAAGTTTTATTGGCCTTAGATTTTGGTGTTATGTTGGTATTAGTGGGCAAATGCAACTAATTTTTTCTTTTTGTTGTTTGGTTTTGTAAATAATGGTAAAAAACAGCTAGTGCTTGACTACTAATAATTTCACCATTATCCCTATGGAACGAGTGAAAAATAAGTGTACAAATTTTGGTTAGGGAAATTTATCACTAGACGAGGCAAAAAACGTAGGCGATGCAGTGCCGCAGCGAGGCTTTTTAACGAAGTATAGAGGTAAATTTATCAATCAAAATGGTACAATTATTTTTTGACTGTTCCTATCAGTCGAAACAGGTAAAATAATAAATAATGAGCAGCATCGGTCAATTTTTTTCAGAATTATTTGGTCCTAGCAGACATCATATTTGGAAACAAGTCAGCAAGCGTGTTGGTGCAAAGGTTTATGGTGATAGTGTGTTTAGTGCTGGTAAAATGGTTTTGCGCTACAAGGCATGGGATATTATACTAGATATTTACAAAACGGGTAGCAAAAATCAGAATAAATATACTCGTTTGAGAGCAACTTATGTGAATCGAGATGGCTTTAGTTTCAAAATTTATAGAGAGGGCTTTTTTAGTAAATTGGGGAAGTATTTTGGAATGGAGGATTTTGAGGTTGGCTTTGACCGTTTTGATAAAGATTTTATTATTCAAGGGAATGATTACTACAAATTGATCCAATTTCTTGAAAATGAAAAACTCCGTCAGTTAATTCAAAGACAAGCGGATGTTCGACTGGAGGTGATTGATAATGAAGGGATTTTTGTACATAAGTATCCTGAAAATGTGGATAAACTAGAGTTTATAGCTAGTGGGGTGATTAAGGATGTTAAAAAGTTAGTGTTATTGTTTGAATTGTTTAAAGTTGCTTTGGATCAACTAGTAGAAATAGGCGGTGCTTATGAAAGAGAGACGGGGGTGAATTTATTGCGTTAAAAACGATTGCCTTTTATATTACAATTATAGAATTAATTAGAGGAAAAAGATAAATGCTGATATTCCCTAGATAAAATTGCTTTTTTATCCATTAACATCAGTCGAAATTGTCCTTGATGATATAAAGCAGCTTGATCCTTATAATAAGGACTCATAACATTACCAGATTGTCCTGTCGGCAGCACATTCTTACCATGATCTAATGCCTTAAAATTAACAATTCGTCGAACTGCTGGGCCAAAATAAGCAGGATATTTCCCTGTAGCATTTAGGCGAAATCCGATATTATTAATCACTTCCAAGCCACCCGAAACAGGAAACGGACCTACATTAAATAAACGATCTAGGGGTTTTTGTCTACCAATTGGGTGCGTGTGGGTTAAAGTATGCACTTGTCCCCATTCAAAATTACTACCTAATTGGGATTTCAATTCTTCTACGGTTTTTCGAAATGCCTTTTCAAAAATAGCCGCTCTTGTTTCCTTTTTATCCTTTGTACGCACATCATCCCACCAAGGCGATTGTGCATTACGTACAAAATCATCTTGAAATCGACGTAAAGTATGTGTATTCAATAGGGCAGTAAAAGCTTTTGCTCCAATCTCATCTTCCATTGCATATTTAAGTGTATAATACAGCAATTTATAATGCACCGTAGGGCCTGCTGCTTCGATAGCATGACTGCCTTCCCACTGATCCAGTATTTTGATGGTTTGAATATAACCCGATGCCCTTGTAGCAATCATTTTTTCTCGTATAGGGTCAAGAATGGCTTGGCTGATATGGTGGGCAACAGTAGAGTGATGATCTGTGATGAGTTTTTGTACATCTTCCATACTCCATTTTTCCTTAGCTTCCAATTGTTGACGGATGCGTTTGGCTCTATATTCTGGTGCATAATAACCAGGATAGAGCAGACCACCCATTGTATCAGGCTGGTTATTAGCAGAATAAAGATAGGCTTGCGGTGGATTTTCATTTTGTGGATTGCTGCTAAAAGGTAAAAAGCCCTTGTAGTCATCATTTCCTGAAGCTCCATCTAAGAAGAATTTGGAGTTTTGTTGATTGTGGCGGTCAATCAGATTAGAGACTGCCCACCATGCAATATTATTATCCGTATCCGCATACATAAAATTCAGCCCTGGAGCCGAAATCTGTGCGACACTCTCCCTTACCTCATCAATACTTTCAGCATGTAATATATTATAACACGATTGTAACAACTTGCAATCAGTATGTAATAATGTCCAATAAGTGGCTATGGGGTAATCTAGGGAATCGGACATCGCAATTAGCCCATTAATCAAAGGACCGTGATTGGTTTCTTTGACCTCAAATGGAATGCTTACTTGATTTTTGACAAGGATATTTTCTTGTCTAGTAGTATAGGTTGCCCAATGGTCTCGTTGCCAATATTCATTGGGATTATCTGGATTGGTTTTTTCAATAAAAAAGTCTACATCATCATTTTCTAGCATGGTCAGACCAATACCCATATAATTATTATGAGCAATAGGGGGAAAGGGAAAACCTGCTAGAAATAAACCATAAAATTCATTTTTTGGATAATGCAAATGCGCTTCATACCAAACAGCAGGTTGACCATAACGAACATGTGTATCATTGGCTAAAATAGGCTTACCTGTCGTTGTTTTTTGTCCACTCAAAACCCAGCTATTACTCCCATTCCACAAGGGAATAGGGAAATCAGCAATGATTTGATCCATATGGCTTGCAAAACTGAGGGCTGGACTTAGTTTGGTATTTAGGCTATCTGCTTTTAGTGGTTGTGCTGCTCCTACAGGAATTTTTTCTTTACCGACTTTATGATGCAGTTGAAGGTCTTGGATATAAGCACTACCTAGTTTTTCATTGATATAATGGAGAATGGCATCGGTTCTAAAGCCTTCCGCAAAACCAAAGGCCATATAGCCTACGGGTAAATAGAGATCAGTAGCACTAAATGGTTTTTTGGGAATGCCTAATAGTGTAAATTCAATAGGCGTTTTTCCATGTTCAATAAAGGCATTAAGTCCTTCAAGGTAGGCGAAAGCGGCTTTTTGGTAGGGAAGATCTTGTTTATTGAGGTATTTGTCTTTGGCATTTTTGGCAACTTTGGAAATATTTAAGGTACGAAATAGTTGATCCGTTTTGATCAATTTTTCTCCTAGAATTTCTGATAGTGTACCTGTTGCTACTCTCCGAATTAATTCCATTTGAAATAAACGATCTTGTGCATGAACATAACCTAAAGCACGAAAGGCATCTGTTTCGTTCTGGGCATAGATATGTGGTACACCATAGGTATCAAAATAGACCTCTGTTGTGGAGTCAAAGCCCTTAATATTGACTGTTCCATTATAAACTGGCTTTTGTTGATGCAGCAGCCAGTAGGCACCAATAAAAAGGAGTGCAAAAATCACCAAAATCAATCCCAATAGCCTAAACAACCATTTCATTTCAAAGAAAATTTAGTA
>JAHDFT010000422.1:1377-4761 GCA_020628015.1 Bacteroidota bacterium | reverse complement strand
TTTTAACAACAAAAACGGCCGCATAATTGTAGCGCAATTTTGAACACCCTACCCTGCTGGGGTCGAGATATTAGGGATATTTTTATTTTTCTAACGTACTGTGACCGTTATACGGTCATTAAGAAAAATAGCTAACATACCCAAGCCCAGAGCGTGCAAGTATAAGACCTTCATAATAAGGATTACATCTTTCCCCCAATATGTCATGCACTCTATTAAAATATTAAAATCATACTTATGAAAATGATATACAAACAAATCCAAAATATACCCACAAACTATTTATTCCTTTTGGGGATGATCATTTATTGTTTATATCCCAAAACCAGTTATGCAGAAGGACAAAGAATTGATATAGAATGTGGGGATATATTCCTTACTACTGACGAACAGTTTACCAGTTTTGATTTAGAGGAATTCTTTGGAAATTGTACCATAGATATTGCGCCTAGTTTTATCATTGTGGCCGAGATGGATTTGACAATTTATGATGCACTAGATACAGTTATTGCTAGAGGAAGGTATCAGAAAGATATATATGTTGAAGAATACTATCGACATTCGGTAGAAGATATAGCTTGCTTGTATTACAATAAGGAATTGCGTTATGAGCTAAGTGGCATAATTTATACATCAGGTTCTGAGACTTGGCCTAGCGGTCCTAATGTGAGAACTTCAGGTGTTTTTTTTATAGAAAGTGATTTGGTTGATTGTGATTTGGCTTGTGAAAATGAGGTGGTACATCCAGATTATGATGCCTTAATGGATTTGTATCATCAAACGGGTGGAGGAGTATGGAAGCAGAGGGCTGGCTGGGTAGATGGAGCAAGGGGGACTAATTGTGATCCTTGTACTTGGACTGGGGTGGATTGTGAAGGGGGACGAGTGATTCGTTTAAAACTGATAAGTAATAATTTAAAAGGGGCTTTACCAGATTTAAATTTACCAAAATTGAAGGACTTAAATTTATCTGGTAATGAGTTAAAAGGGGAGCTTCCAGATTTCCAGTACCTACCCGAATTGACCCATTTATTCTTGGGAGTTAATGAATTAGAAGGACAGATCCCAGATTTTCAATACCTGCCTCAATTGAAAGAGCTTGGTTTGAACTTTAATGGATTTACACATGCACCAGATTTTAAGCATTTGCCGAAATTGGAAAATCTTTATTTACATAGTAATGAATTGGAAAGACTGCCGAACTTTAGTCAACTGTCTCGTTTGAAGGATTTAAATGCTTCGTTTAATGATCTTTTGGGTCCCTTACCTGATTTTGCTCATTTGCAGCAGTTGGAGTTATTACAGTTGGCGAATAATAACTTTTATGGTTCACTTATAGATTATACTTTGATTTTACCGCAGTTAAAGTATTTAAATTTAAGGTCTAATGATTTGTCGGGCTGTTATCCTGAAAGTGATGGATTTTGTGCCTTGACGCTTGAATTAGGAAGCAATAATTATTTGCCTTATCGTGGTGATGTTGGGCAATATTGTAGTTCAGGAGTCCAAGAAGGGGCTTCTTGTCGAGATGATGTGTCAGGAAGTGGAGATGTGATTGATGCAGATTGTAATTGTGGAGCTTATGTTTTGGTGGATGAAGATGGGGATGGTTATCAGGTGGATGATGATTGTGATGATACAGATGCCAATATTCACCCCCAAGCTACAGAAATTCCTGAGAATGATATTGATGAGGATTGTGATGGGGAGGATTTGATTGTTAATTTTCCTGTGGCTGTGGAGGAGCTAGTAAGCAATCAGGATATTGTTTGTTATCCTAATCCAACGCAGGATGTATTGTATATTGAAGGTTTAGCATTACCAGCAGCGTATCAGTTGACTTTATATGATTTATCGGGTAGCATTGTATTGGAGCATACTTATAATGCTATGCCGATTGGTCTTTCTTTGGGAGATTTTGGGGAGGGTTTGTATGTTTTGGTGATTAGGGAACAGGGGAGTGATGTGGTAAGGAGGGAGCGAGTTGTGGTGGTGGAGTGATGGGGGCGATATGGAATCGCCCCATACGAACGCTCAATACCGAAACTTCTTAGCCGAAAAATTAACCACCCGTTCATCGACAATAATATCCCGATAACGAATCGGCTGCCGCAATACAATACCCTCCAAAGTCGTGCAGCGACTCAGGGCAACATAGATTTGACCAGGAGAAAAAGCACCCCGTCCAATATCAATAATCACTCGCTCAAAAGTCTTGCCTTGACTTTTATGGATGGTAATCGCCCAAGCAAATTTTAAAGGATACTGCTTGAAAGTACCGATGATTTTAGTGTCGATTTTACTCTTTTCTTCATTATAAATATACTTTACAATATCCCATTGTTCCCTTTCCACATTAAACACCTTCTCCCCATCTTCATCCACCACCTTGACGCTCACCGTTTCATTATCCAAAAAGATAACCTTTCCAATCGTCCCATTAACCCAATTAAAGTTTTTGACATCATTCTTAATAAACATCACCTGTGCGCCAACACGCAAGGAAAGATCAATATCATTGGGAATGGCTTTGGGATCAAAGTCACCCGTTATTTCGCCTTCATAATAAAAAATCGGTGTTTCTAATTGATTGAGATGTTGGTTATTAATGCGGTCTGCAATGCGATTTCTGGCAGCTAGGGTGATGTAATATTTATTTTCCTCTGGTCGGAAACTGTAATTATAGCGAGAATTAAGTTCATTCAATTCATACTCCTGAATTTCTTTGGTACGTATGGCATCCAGTAAACTAAGGAAGGAGCGATCTTTTTGGCGAAAAACATGCGTAAGCTCAAAATAATTAACTGGAATATCATACAAACAATTCGCACTATAGAAAAATGGCGTATCATAAAGCCAAGTAAAGAGTTGTTTTTCTATTTCGGTGGCTACTACAGGGGGTAATTGAAATAAATCTCCAATAAAAATCATCTGTACCCCTCCGAATGGTAGACTTCTATGATCCTTGCTGCTATTGATTCGCATAAAATAGTCGATGCCATCCAAAAGATCAGCTCGCACCATCGAAATCTCATCAATAACAATCGTATCTATGGATTGATAAAGCTTGCGGTTTTTGCGCTTGCGGATGTGATCTGGGTGAACAGGGTAGGGAGGGAAACCAAAGAAGGAGTGAATGGTCTGTCCCCCTACATTGATCGCTGCAATGCCTGTAGGTGCAACAACAACGACATTTTTAGCGGTATGCGCTAGGAAGTACTTGAGCAAAGTGGATTTACCCGTCCCTGCACGACCTGTCAGGAAAATATGCTCTTGGGTATTTTCCATGAGGTCGAGTACTTTGTTGAACTCTTCTGTGAGAACGATTTCATTTTTGTTTGCAAGCATGTGTGTTAAGTATAGAGTGGGGGAGGGCAGGGGCAG
>JAHDFT010000422.1:0-1277 GCA_020628015.1 Bacteroidota bacterium | reverse complement strand
TCAATTTTCGTCATCACCTCATCAGTTAATAAATCAACTGCGGCAACTGCTTTGAAGTTTTCTTCGAGGTGGTGCATTTTAGAAGCTCCTAGAATCACCGTACTCACATTTTTATTTTTTAGGCACCAAGCCAAAGCCAGTACAGCCATAGAAATATCCAATTCTCCTGCGAGTTTGGTCAATTGGCGTACTTTGGCTAGTCTACCTTCATTCAATGCGCTATCTTTTAGCCATTCCAAGCCTTCCATTTTTAATCGGGTATCTTCTTCAGGCATACCATCATTATATTTGCCTGTCAATACACCAGAAGCTAAGGGCGACCAAATCGTTGTTCCTAAACCATAGTTTTTATACAAAGGTGCATATTCTACCTCAAAACGCTCTCTATGAAACATATTATATTGCGGTTGTTCCATTGTTGGACCAATCAGATTATAACGCTCTGCAACAAGATGGGCTTCGGTTAGTTGTTGAGCGTTCCACTCCGAAGTTCCCCAATAAAGGACTTTCCCTTGTTGGATCAAGTGATTCATTGCCCATACTGTTTCTACAATAGGGGTGTTTGGATCTGGGCGATGGCAGAAAAATAAGTCTAAATAATCTACTTGTAAACGTTTGAGCGCATCATGACAAGCCTCAAATACATGCTTGCGACTTAGCCCTCTTTGGTTGGGTTTTTTACGCCCATCTCCAAAAAAAACTTTACTAGAAACAACATAACTTGTTCTATCCCAACCCACTTTATTCAAAATGCGTCCCATCACTCGTTCTGATTCTCCTCTGGAATAAATTTCGGCATTATCAAAGAAGTTGATGCCATTATCATAGGCTTTAATCATCAAAGCCTCCGCCATATCGTCTCCAATTTGTTTTCCAAAGGTTAACCAAGAACCTAGGGATAAGGCACTTACTTGTAAACCTGACGAACCAAGTCGATTGTACTTCATTTCCATTTGTTTATTTTTTATTGGTTGATGAACATGGATGTATAATATTAAAAAAGCGGCTCAAAATTAGTGAATATCCCCAATAACTTATAAAGGAATGTATATTTTGTGCAAATCCTTAGTTTGTCTTCAAGGGAATCCGTAATTTTGTGGGATTAAAATGTAATTATTGAGTATCAAATGATAGGTTTAATGTACTTGATGCTTAATAACACCATCCATACACCATTTAGGATGATCAAAAATGGATTAATTATTAGTTCTAAGATAAATTGGGGAGTATATCTTCTTTCGCCCTGAAAGGGCATCATCATTAGCATAGGGCATCGC
>JAHDFT010000421.1 GCA_020628015.1 Bacteroidota bacterium | reverse complement strand
GAACGGTAGCCAATCCAAGTAGTGCAACGACTACAGCGAGTCCGACAGCGACGACGACTTATACGGTGACGGTAACAGATGCTGCTGGTTGTTCCAATACGGATCAAGTGACGGTGACGGTAGATGCAGCACCTTTGGCTGATGCAGGGAGCAATATCTCCCTCTGTGCTGGTCAATCTGCTTCCTTAAATGCATCGGGTGGGGTAGCTTATGCTTGGAGTGATCCTTCGGGAACATTGAGTAGTACAACGATTGCTAATCCCACAGCAACACCAATAGGAACGACTACTTATACAGTAACTGTTAGTGGGGCAAATGGTTGTACAGCAGTAGATCAAATCACCGTTACTGTAGACCCTGTTTGCCCAGTAATTGTCAAGGCGAAGGTATTTTTGGAAGGGGCTTATGATGCAGGGACAGGATTTATGCGAAATACACTTTACCAACGTGATCTATTGCCTATCAATCATCCATATAATGTAGCTCCTTGGAATCATAGTCTAGCTGATAATGTGGCTACTTATGCTGATTTACCAAGCAATATGATTGATTGGGTATTGGTTGATATTCGACAAACTTCGGATAGTACGGTTATTGCGTCAAGAGCTGCGTTTTTATTGGATGATGGTAGTGTGGTGGATATAGATGGAACGGCTGATGGTATTAAGTTTACCAATTTGCTATTCAATACCCCTTATTTTATTTCCATTCGTCATCGAAATCACTTAGATGTGGTAAGTATCAACCCAGTTGTGGTACCGAATGCCACACCTTATGATTTTACGGATGTGAATAATGTCATGACCAATGGTACAGCTCCTGTTAAATTCTTGGCTACTGGTTTATATGGCTTGTATGCAGGTGACTTTGATTCGGATGGGCTAATATTGGTTTCCGATTTGAATAAATACTATAGCGAGAGTTCGTTTATTAATGAATATGTGCAAGGGGATGGAAATATGGATCGTAATGTAACTGTTGCTGATTTTAATATTTATCAACCTAATGTGAGTGTGACGGGGGTTGGGTTGATTCGGTATTAATACAAGAAAAATAGGTGTCAATTGAATCTGGTATTAGTAGTTATTATTGACTGTCTAATACCAGATTTGTTTTTTACTGTTACTTAATCCCAAATGATTCGATGGCTATTAGTATATACATTGCACCTTTCATTTCTGACAAAACCAATTAGGGTCATGCCCAATTCTGTTGCCAATTGTATGGCAAGGCTAGAAGGTGCGCCTACTGCTGCGAGTATTGGAATACCTGCTACCGCCGCTTTTTGCACCAATTCAAAACTAGCTCGTCCGCTTACCAATACCAAATAAGCTGCCAAAGGTCTTAAATCTCGTCTCATGGCTGCCCCAATGAGTTTATCCATTGCATTGTGTCGGCCAACATCTTCTTTTAGCAAAAGTAAATTCCCTTGCTGATCAAATAAGGCACAGGCATGATTGCCCCCAGTATAGTGAAAGGTGTCTTGCTGTTCTCGAAGCTTTTGGGGTAATTGAGGAATAAGGGAGGCAGAGAAATTAGGTTGATCCAAAGGAAAAGGCTGATTACATTGTACTTGTATGGCATCAATCGAAGCTTTACCACAAACGCCGCAACTAGAGGAGGTATAAAAATGACGGCTGAATTTTTGGAAATCAATAACTATATCAGGAGTAAGTTCTACTTGAACGACATTACCCAAAGCGGTTTTATCCTTCACTTGTGTACAATAGCGAATATGTTGGACTGCTTTATGATTTTGAATAATACCCTCCGTTAATAAAAAGCCAGTCACCAATTCAAAATCATCCCCTGGAGTACGCATGGTGATGGCCAAGCTTTGTTCTTGTCGTTGGTCTATCTCCCCAAAAATTAATCGAATTTCTAGCGGTTCTTCTACAGCTACCCAGTCTAGTAAATCTTTTTTAGATTGATTGGGATAGGATTTTATGATTGGCACTTGAATTTCACTTTGTTCTAACATAATTTTTTTATAAAAAAACAAAAAAATGACAATTTAAGTAACTTAAATTTAAATCAGCTCTAAGTGTTATATATAACACACGATTCTTAATTAGTCAAGCTTTATTCAACTTGTCTTGTTTTGACGTACTTTAGCAAAAATAAAGATAAAAATTAATCTCTAAATACTGTATTTATAAGACTAAAGTGCCCATTATACTTGAATAGGTACTATTATTGTTAATTTAGTCAATAGGTGAAGTAGAGACTGGATAGATAATAGTAGTTTATTCTTCTATTAAATTCAAAACAAAAGCTTGTAGTGACTTATTTTCTGATTTTACAAGAGCTGGACTTGCCTAATACAAGTTCTGAAAGCATGTTTCATGTATTGCAATTGCTATTGGGTTTTTCGCTCAATATTGTAACGGTATTGTTGTTGATTATTGGCTTATACAATCGTCAACCACAAGACAAGAATCAAGCATTTGCTTTAGTGGGCGCAAATATTTGTGTATTTTTGCTAATGTACATGAGTTCTGACTTGATGTTTTCAGGTTTATTAGCTTTGGGAATTATAGTTGCTTTGGGATTTAGTCGTTATCAACAAGAAGAAGGATTTAGTAAAACTTTGATTTTTACTATTGCATTGATTACCCTTGGTTTATTAAATGCTCAAATCGGCATAGTGGGTTATGTTGAATTAGCTGCTGCTAATATAGTACTTGTGCTGTCTTTTTTTGTATTGCATCATTTTTGGCAAAAGAATTATTATCAATCGCAATTATTACAATGGTACCAATTAAAATTATTAAAGCCTCAAAATAAACACTTATTATTAGCAGAATTGTATGCTTTAACAGGGCTTAATGTTGTAGATGTGAAAGTAGAGCAGGTAGATTGGGAACATCAGACAGCTTTGCTAAAGATTTATTATCCAGCATATCCTCCGATTTCTGCGGAAAATGCACAAAATGGTCAGTTTATAGAACAAGAATTACCGCTTCAAACGGTAGAAAAAGAAGTTGCGAAATCGAAACAAAAATTGGTTGCTAAAAAGGAAGAGCGAAAAGCTCCTAAGAAAATTGTGTTGAAACAGGATGGGGGAATAAAGGAGGATGATTATTAGTAGGTATGGGCAGTAGAATAGCTAGTATAAGCAACTGAAAAAACTAATTTGATTTTACATCTACTACAGCTCCTTCAGCCATTACCTGAATAAAAGGCTTATCAATAATTTTAGCATGAATCCACGATAAAAAGTCGAAGTAGACCTGCGCCCTAATCTGACCTTGTTGTTTTTTCAAAATCATTAATTCATTGCGCCAGTGAATTAACCATTGCTTAAAACCTTCTGTATTTGTTGGGACAGTAGTGAGTTGTCGAATCGCATTTTTAAGCATACCTTCAAAAGGGTACAATTGTTCCTGTTGATATAAAAAGGCATAGGTGGAACGAATGGTTTGTTTTAACCGAGCAGGATCATTTAACTCTAAAGTAACTAATAGCAACAAAATTTTTGAAAAACGGTAAATATCCTGTCGAATATCTGTTGGGTCTTTGACCAAAATACGTTCTAGCCATTGTGTCGCATCTTGATAGGCACTTGCTCCATAACAAATATGGAAAGCATAAAAACAGAGCATGACCTCTCCCATTGTATCCATCTTATCCTGATATTTTTTTAACTCTATATCTAATTGTGTAATAAGGGATGTGGCTTCTTGATAGGTGAATTTGCTAATGTGATAGATCATTTGGTGATAATAATAAGCCTGAAATAGCTTTAATTGCAATTGTGCATTCTTTTTTAATTCCTTATCTCCCATCATCAATGATAATTTCTGAAGGTAGTGAGTGCGTTCCTCTTGCTTTTTGAGCATTCCAGTCATATTGAGTAAGTTATTGACTGAAGACACATAAAGCATTGAGTCTTGCTTTAATAATTCAGGGCGAGATTCTAGCAAGTTGATGAGTTCATTACTGTATTTGTAGCAATTAGGGAAATCTCGAATGATGAAATAGTAAGTCGAATAGGTTTTGTATAATAATAATTTGGCTTCATAGGTCAAAGCTAAGGTTTCGTCTTGTAATATAGCCGCTTCTAAAATAGCTGCTAAATTACTTTGATCTGCTTGACTTCTAATAATTCCTTGATGGGTATGTCGATAGAATAGGCGAGCATGTAATAACCAATAATCATTGATGTTTAGTAGGCGATTGAGGAAGGTTTCATTTTCCTCATGTATTTCTTGCAGTAAGGCTTCCTTTTGTCCTGTATAAGATTGATTTTCTAGGATGGATTTCTGTAGGCGGAGTATTTCTGGTAGAAAGGTTAATTTTTCGTATTCTAAGGCCAGTTTTTTGCTTTTATTAATGAGTCGAAGGGCTTGGTCATAGATGCCTTTTTCCTGTAGGAAATAAATATTACCCAATAATTCTCGCAATTGTGCTTCTATGGTTTGTTGAGCATGATAACGATTCATGCTTTTAAGAATCAACTCATACAAATAGGCTTTAGCAACAGAAAGTCTTTTAACAAACTTGTGTCCCTTAAATTTTCGATTAATGGCATCTTCATTATATATCTTCTGCTTATCAATGGCATCAAACAACTGGATATAATTATTCTGATCCCCAATAACATGACGGGAAGAATAGATTTTAAAGAACCGTTTTTCTGATTTAGTTAGGCTCTTAATCAAACGAAATAAGCCATCATTTCTTTTCATAGACTTTTACAGTCAAAGTGCTTGTATACCTTTGTATATAATAGTTGCTCTTACAAAGATAGCAAAAAAAAGGCAATAGACTACTGATTTTAAAAGCCTAGAT
>JAHDFT010000420.1 GCA_020628015.1 Bacteroidota bacterium | reverse complement strand
GCTCCGCCTGCGACTTTGATGCCTTCTAGGGGGACGGAATTGAGGTAGACATTGGTGGCAAGGAAGCCGAAGTGGATGACGTGGAGGACGGCAAAAAGTAGAATGTGGTTTCTTAGTTTATTATTGTCGGCTACAGGACGAGGGAAGGAACTGGCGTAGAGGTAAAAGGCGTAGAGGAAAACGACTGCGGATAAGCGTCCAGAATACCTAGCGGCATAGCGGAAGGTTTCTTCTATGGAGGGTTGTAAGGTATAGGCGATGAGGAAAATGGCTATTTCTGCTAGTACGCCTAGAGCTACTAAGGTTTTTAGGGAGTAATTCATATGGATTTTGGTTTGGCCTTTAGATCGGAATTATTTAGTGGCTCATAAAGATAAATAATTATATTAGCAATATTTAGCATCAGGCAAATAGTATCCATATTATTGCATCGTTATTCTTTTTTTTACTTTCCTTACTATATCTACTTCTACACCTACCGCTTTGGCAATTTGTTCTTCTGTTAATAATTGCATTTTTAGTAATTGAATAATTGTCATTTCTTTTTGTTGATCCATACCTTTTGTAATCCCTTCCTCAAAAGTTGTCTTCATTACATTAAGTAAATCTCGATAAGCCAATAAACTCTGCTGATATGCTTCTAATTCTTGTTTATTAAAGTTGGCAATTTCTGCCACTTCAAATGCTCTTTCAAAAATAGGCTCCTTTAATATGACTGGTATTTCATTGAAGTCTTCTAAGTGTTTTAGAAAATACAACCATTTATCATAATGCGTTTTTAAATCCGCTTCTTTTTTATTGAATGCTGGCATTTGTAAAAAGATATATTTCAATTTATCAAAAAAGACCTCGCAATCATCATCTTTAAGCAAGACTTCCCTTTTTACCTTTGCTTTTTCTTCGTCAGTATCATAGAAAAAATCTAATATAGCAATATAATAAATAGCGGATAATTTAAAATCCCAATCTCCTTTTTCTGCTTGTTCTCTTATAGGAAATGTAGTGTAAAATAAGGCTCGATCTTTAAAATACTTAATTTTGGCTTTTTGCATTTCCACAATAAAACGTTCTCCTGTTTTACTTTCACAATGTATATCAAAAATAGCTTTTCTCTCAACTGATAAATCGCTTAGATTTTCTGTATTTCGTAAAGACAGTTCTTTGAGTTGATGTTTTTTAGGAAGTAATTGATTGAGAAAATCCATCAACAAATCTTTATTGGCTTCCTCACCAAATAATTTCTTAAACCCAAAATCGGTATATGGATTGATATAACGTGTTTTCATAACGAGCCTATTTTAATAAAGATAACATTTTCAAAGTTACTTCGGTTGCCTATCAGCTTCGTTTTATTAGTCTTTTCAAGGTTAAAAACCAAATTTTATAAAACCTTATCTAATCCTCACCTCCGATTTACCCATAATCCCCTACCCTTTTTGCGTTTTTGATCTCCTTTTAGGTAGCGAGTGAATTTGCGGTAATGCTGACGAATCAAATTATTAATCATGTAACCATCGCTATCGAGCAGAATACTGGGACAGCCAATAAAACAATTGCTATCGGTGCTAGAGGAAACTGGACAGCCTTCTATGGCATCACAATCTCCTGATGTGTCCTCTGATGTATTTTCGGAACAGGTGGAACTGCTAAAACGACGATCTTGGAGTAGGCAATTATTGGAATGGGGAAGAATGGTCAATTGCATAATGCTCTCGGCTGTTTTGACCTCTCGAAGCCTTGTCACCTCTGCCTCAATAGTTTTGTAAATGGGTTCGAGGGTTACGGTTGAATCCTCCACCACTTCTCGTTTGCCGTCTTCTACTTGTCTTTGATAAAACTCTGTTGTACACTCGTTTTCATAATCTATATCGAAACTGGAAAAATTTAATTGGAGGGTGCAATCAATAGGTGTGGAATCGGGTTTGTTTTTGTAATAAATGCGAGTATAAGGAATGTCTAGCTGTTCTATTTTTTGAAAAATCCTATCTATATCGGCTTGATAGGCTGGTGAAAATCTATTATTCACTTCAACATAATACACCAACTCCGCCAATTCATAGGTTTCCTCGACTAATGTATTTAATCCCTCCATTTTTTCAGCATAACCATAATTGCTTGCTTTGACCAAACATTGATGCGCTTGTTGTGCTACTTGTTTTGTTGCTGATTGACTAAATTCATTTAATAAAGCTCGTCCTTTTTCAAAATATTCCTCTGCACAACTTTGTTGGAGGTAAACGGCTTCTTCTTGGAGTGTTTTGTAGGTGGAGGTAAATGCATAATTCGTATAAGCTTGGGATTCGTTTATTTGTTTTTGTAAATCTTGATTGATGAATAGGCTTTCTTCTTTTGCTGCTAAAGTTCCTGTATATAATAATGCTTGCTTTTTTGTGGATTGTTGAATAATAATTGCTTCTAATGCTTTGTTCAATAGGTCTTGATGGAAGGCAATGCGTTTGTTTTGCTGTACTTTTTTCAAGGATAAAGTATAAGCTTTGTCCAATTCTCCTTTGTCTAGGCATTTTTGTGGACTGGCACAGCCATAGATCAAGCATATAATGAGGGCTAGTGTAACTATTTTGTACATAAGCAATGATTTTTCGATTGGGACTAAAAAACGAATCGGTGTTGGATTGGTGAATAAAGTATGGTTGGAATGATTGATTATAAGGATAGATTATTTGATGGGGAATTGCAATTACTTTTTTTAAGAAGTGTCTGTTAGAAAGTTAAAGCATCATCCATTATACACTAATACTTCTATTTCCGACCGCCTTTTTAAATTCCCCCTTGAAATTAACTGCTCCCAAATGCTCCCCTCGTTTATCATGAATTTCAAACTCTCCATGCTGGGTATCTAGTCCTAGAAAAAGAACTTTACTCCCATTTCTACAGCAATAAATGGTTCTTTGATTTTTGTGAGACAATGGAGTATTTTTGATCCAGCCATTAATAGAAGCGATTTGGTAGGCTGTTTTTTCATATGGTCCTATTCGTTCTGTTGTGTTTAAACGATTCATTTTTTGATAATAAATTCCCCAATCTTCTTCTAGCTCTTGGCTAATCCCCCAACAGGGAAATAACTTAATCAACTCCTTTTCACGTTCATCAAAACTAGGCTCCCATTTATTCCAATCAAATGTTTTTAGTTGAGGATGTTTATTATAACTGGATAGTAGTCGTTTTCTAGTTGCTTCCTCCTCTATTGTCAAATGGACTTGTAAATATAGGCGAGTGGCATAAAGATCATTTAGACAATCTATTGTGGCTAATTCTGGTTTGTCTTGGATATTTTTATACCTCAATATAGCAATATGGGCTTTGTTGAATATCGAATTGGGAAAATTAACTAAAGCAATGGCTGGTGAGGCATTTGCTAATTTACGTGCGGCTACTTCGGCTAATACAGTATTCCTTACTTCCTCTAATTTATAGTTTTGTAGTTCAACACAGACAAAAGTATGTATGGCTTGCTGTTGCTGACTTTTGCGCCAATCTTTTACCCCTGTTCCATCTAATTTTCTCAAAAAGAGTGATTTAATATCTCTGCTTTTGTCTCTATTACATCTCCCCCCAAAATTTCCGCTACCTTTTCCATTCTTTTAACTACCTTTTTGGTATTTCCAGTAGCAAAACGAATCGCATCTATATATTCTTGATCTTCAATTAATTTGGAAAAGTTATTTACAATTTGGGCTTTATTTTCATGTAGGAATGTATCTGTTTGGTGAGCAAAGAAATAAGCGACGGATTCTAGTAAAGCAATATTGACCCGTCCTCTACCTCCAGGATCAGGTAATCGAAAGTTTTTATTTCCAAAGAAGTCATAAGTACAGCGCATCACCCTTTCAAATAATGTCTCCAAACTCAACAGCTCTTCCTCTGACATTAAATTTATTTTCACCATTGCTTGTTCTAGAAATTCACTCATATCTCCTTTGTATAAGCTTTGGTAATCTTGAATTTGGAAAGCCAGATAACGCAAAATGGCTTCTCGATCTTTCATTCGTTTAGGAGAAATTCCATTATCTATAGCCTTGCGGAAATAATCTTTTTCAGACAATTTTTTCAATAGGCGAGTTGATGCGCCTATGTAAATACAATTTCTAATTTCTTGCCTTTGTAATTGTGTTCCGCCTGTGTTGATGCGATTGAATATATCATAAACTACTTGTAGGGGTACGGAGGGCATAATGATATAGATGAATAGCTTTTTATCTTCTATCTTGGTTTGGTATTTTTCAGGTAATTCTGAAAATTTTAAGCCATTGTATTTGGGTAATGCTTGTAAGCCAGTTAGCTTAAATTGATCTTCCAAAAAAGAGTATAATGTAGTGGTTCTTTGTAAGCCATCCACGACAATAAATTTACCTTCAACAGTTTTATTGAGGTAAAAGGGAGGTAATGGGAAGTTCAATAAAATAGATTCTATAAAGCGACTTTTTTGTACTGGCTTCCAAACTAAATGTCTTTGAAAATCTGGATTTAGAACTAATTTTCCTCTATTATATTTGCGAACCAGTTCAAAAACCGTTTGGTGATCTTCTCTAATATCAACATCAGCTTTGGTCGGATCATAAGGGTACAAACTTCCTCCATCTACCACATCTGCCGCATAAGTATCTTCATCTGTTTTGATAATGTCTTGCTCACTTGGTATGGTGGCATATTTTTCTTTTGGATCTTCTAGCATATTTCTGAGGGTTAAAAAAATACTAGTTCTAAGATATTTGGGGGTATATCTTCTTTCGCCCTGAAAGGGCATAAACATTAGCATAGGGCATCGCCCTATGAAAAGTGATTAGTCTATATAAGCCCTGAAA
>JAHDFT010000419.1 GCA_020628015.1 Bacteroidota bacterium | reverse complement strand
TCAAATTTTCAAAGCGAAAGTAATAATTGTTTATTTGCTAGGCAACCTTTATGCTTTCTTTACCGTTTAAAAAGTAACATTATCCAATCCACAAGCCATCATTTATTATAAGCTGCTTTTATCTACAGATCAGAAATACGCCATGAACAAATAATATTGATTATTTTATTCCTACCCCATCTGCCAAAAATGTTTTTGCTTTAGTAACAGTCAAAAAATAATTTCCGCATTTTGATGGATAAATTTAATCCTATACTGCGTTAAAAAGCCTCACCAATGCCCTGCATTGCCTACGTTTTTTGCCTTGTCTAGGGTCAAATTTACCTAATCAAAAATAGGGAACTTATTTTTCACTTGTTACTTAAAGTATTCTTACTCATATAGATAGCTTTGTTAAAGTTATTTTATTTAGTCTAAGTTATTATTTTTTTGGCTGCGAAAATGGAATCCTTAAGTATTTATAGTATATTTACTACGAAATTATCCATAATATTTAAGTGTTTATCCTGACAATCTTTTAAGTAAAAAATAAGAAAATACTTCTCGCCTCTAGCATTATTAAATATGTCAATTTATAAATAATGGTATAAAAATAATTTTGTTATTTTTTTGCTGTTTTGAAGCCACTTGAAATTCATATATACTCCTTAATCATAATAGATTTATTATCAATAAGTAATGATGTATTTATTACTTATAATAATATGCTTTATCCCCTTATTAAACTATTTTAAAAAAACTCCTCTTACTAAGCCTTTATTTAACTACTATAGAGACCCCAAATGGATACAGTATATTGTATTGTAATTCAATACAGCCAACCCCTTCTAATCATACTGTACTTGTTTTAATAATTACCTTTTGTACTTAGAAATCTTATGGTATAGATTAAGGTGTTATAGAACTATACTATAATCTGATTCCCAATCAGTAATACTGTTCTAATTCCCTTAAAGTGATCTACAATTGAAGATACGACTAATTGTTATTAAGTAACCCTATATCTCTAAACTAACCGAATTATGTTAGCTAACCCAATGATAAAACCGAAAGGCAACATGGCCTATTGTAGATGGCTACTTGTTGCTTACCTATTATTAAGCCTTCAACCGCTTCAGGCTCAAATAGATAAAGGACATGCTGAACAGCTCCAACATCTATTTTCTGGCATCGGTGCGTCTAATACTGCGCTATCTTCTACGACTGATGCAATAGCTCCAATTGAGCCTATGTTAAGAGCTGCAACAGATTGTGAAAGATTGCCTTATCGTACCATAGATGGCAGTTGCAATAATATTAGCCAAGAAGGACGAGAAAACTGGGGCGCAGCAGGTAACCAATTATTTCGACAAATTCCTGCGGTGTATGGCCAGCCTGATCCATTTAATGACCTTAATGGACAGCATAACCCTTCCCCTCGTACCATTAGTAATCACATATGCGGATTTAATCCAGATAAAAAAAGTGCAACAGAATTGAGTAGCATGGTCTTTACTTGGGGGCAGTTCCTTGATCACGATATTACCTTAACGCCAGAAAACCCTGCCGAGAATGCTCCGATTCCTTTACCAGAAGAAGGAGATCCAATGTTCGGTGTTCCTATTGCTTTCCATCGTTCTGCTACTCATGAAGGTACTGGTGAAGATTCGCCTCGTCAACAAACCAATTTACTATCCGTTTATATTGACGGTTCAAATGTCTACGGAGCCGATGAAGAACGTGCAGAATGGTTGCGGACTTTTGAACATGGTAAATTAAAAACTTCTAGGGGGAATATGTTGCCTTACAATACTTTAAATGGTGAAATAGACGGCGAAACAGATCCAAATGCACCAGAAATGGCGATTATGAATCCTCATGCGCCTTTCTTTGTTGCAGGAGACATTCGTGCCAATGAACAACCTGGATTAACTGCTTTACACACCATTTTTGTAAGAGAACACAATCGCATTTGTGATCAATTGTTGACACAAGGCTTTACAGATGATGAAATCATTTATCAAGAAGCTAGAAAACGGGTAAGTGGAATTATGCAAGCCATTACTTATAATGAGTTTTTACCAGCATTAGGTGTTAAATTGCGTCCTTATACAGGCTATAAATCTGATGTAAATCCTGCTGTTTCTAATGTGTTTGCAACAGCAGCTTATCGTATGGGGCATACAATGGTGACAAATGAAATGTTGATGATTGATGATGCGTGTAATGATGTGGAGGATGGTAATCTTTCTTTAATGTTGGCTTTTTTCAATCCAGCTATATTACAGATTTACGGCATAGATCCTGTATTAAAAGGATTAACCGTTCAAACTCAATTAGAAATTGATCCTTCGATTATTGACAATCTTCGCAATTTCTTATTTGGCCCTCCAGGTACAGGTGGTGCAGGTTTAGACCTTGCTTCGCTTAATATCCAAAGAGGTCGAGATCATGGTTTACCACCTTATGTAAGCATCCGCCAGTTCTTTACGAATCAAAATCCAATTACTAGTTTTGAGGAAATTACAAGTGATATAGAGTTGAGAGAAGCCTTGCGAGAGATGTATAATGATGATGTCAATAATATTGATGCATGGATTGGGCTACTTGCAGAAGATCACCTTAATGGCTCTTCGGTGGGTTTAACGCTCAATGCGATTCTCAAAGATCAATTTGAACGCTTACGAGATGGCGATTTTTATTTTTATCAAAATGATCCTACTTATTCCAAAAAGGAAAGAGCTAAAATTGATCGAACAAGTTTGTCAGAGATCATTCAGCTCAATAGTAATTTAAGCAATATTTCAACTGATGTCTTCCATGCGGTTCCTTGCATTCAAATGTCTACTACTAATTTGGATTGTGCAGGTAGTTGTGAGGGAACTGTAGAGGTGTCTATTAAAGGAGGGAATCCACCTTTTGAATTGTTTTATAAGCAATTAGGGGAGCATTGGCAGGAATTGAATCCCATTCAGGAGGAATTATGTCCAGACACTTATTTGTATCAGGTATTAGACATTAATGGTAATCGTGTAGAACATGGTCGTTTTACTATTGATGCGCCTCAAGCTCTTGAGGTTAATGTTTTGGAAGTAATTTCAGTAAGCTGTGAGAGTGATTTTGATGGAGCTTTTCAGGTCTTAGCTGCTGGTGGCGTGCCGCCTTACCAATATAAAACGGCTGGTAGTGCTTATCAGACTGATGGTTCATTTACCAATTTGGCAGCAGGTGAGTATGTAATCACAGTAAGGGATGCTGTTGCCTGTACTTATGAAATGCATGTGATTGTAGAAAAGGAACAAGATTGTGAGGTACCCTGTAATTGTCCAGAAGATTACCTGCCTGTATGTGGTGAAAATGGCTTGACCTATAAGAATGCTTGTGAGGCAATTTGTGCAGGTGTGGATTACGGTAATGGTCATTGTACTTGCCCTTTTCAAAATACTTATGATGAATGTATCGCTAGTAATGAAAGGATAGAAATTTGTCCTGAATTATGTTTGAATGGAAAATATAAATTTACAGAAATCAATAATCTGGAGAATGGTAATGTTCGCTTAAAAAATGGTTGTATCAAATACAAATCACATAAAGACTTTGTAGGAGATGAGCATCTGGAAATTAGGGCTTGTGATGATGAGCATTGTGTAGATATTTGGGTGAATATTAAAGTGGGGCATTGTGGCGATAATTTACCACCTATAGCTGTTGATGATCATGCCATTTCTTTTAATACTAGTAGTATTTTTATTGATGTACTAAAAAATGATATTGACCCTGAAGGAGGTAGAATTACACTAGAGAGTTATGGCAATCCGCAACATGGTTATTTAGGGGTTTCTCAAAACAATTTCATTTATACACCTCATGTAGGTTTTACTGGAATGGATATCGTAGAATATCAGATTTGTGATGAATTTAGACAATGTGCAAATGCTAAATTATACATAGAAGTTTTAGAAGGATTTTGTCCACCAATTGAGGAGGATGCTTGTATTTCTGCTATGGATAGCTATTTATTTTGTCCTGAATTTTGTCATATAGAAGCTCCATTTACCATCAATCGGGTAAGTACCAATTTTGCTTGTCAATTATTGTATGAAGAGGATGATTGTATTCTTTATCAACCATTACCTTATTTTGATGGGCCAGAAACAATACGCATACAGGCTTGTGATTTAGGGAATCGCTGTGAAACGATTAGTATTGAGATTATGGTAAGTACTAATTGCAATACTGGAAATGAGCAATCAAAGACAAATAATAATATACGTATTTCAAAGGGTCATTTACCTACTACTTTATCCTTAGAGACTTATCCTAACCCCACACAGGATAAGTTACAGGTATCCATTCCATCCCCAGCTCCTCAAGCCGTCCAAGCTCGATTGACCGATATTAGCGGTCAAGTGCTTGTGCAGGCTGAGTGGGATTTGCAGGCTGGTGAAAATCGCCAGTCAGTAGACATGAGAGATTGGGCAACAGGTATTTATTTGTTGACCATAGTGACGGAGGAGGGGGATGTTTTGATACAAAAGGTGGTGAAGGATTAAGGATTGTTTGAGCATTTTTATAGAGAAAAGGGGAATCTTGATATAGATTATCAGGATTCCCCTTTTTCTTTTTTGAATGATTAAGGCTATTAGTGTTTTGCAACAAAACTACTCCTTAATGCGCTTAATTTTTTAATGTTTATCTCTTTTTTAAAACACTAAAAAATCAAGAAAAACCTAGTTCTAAAATAATTGGGGGTGGAATGGAATATTTTTGATATAATTATCTTTTATTCTAGCCCTGAAGGGGCAAAAGCATTAGCGTAGGGCATCGCCCTACGAATACAAGTAAATAAACA
>JAHDFT010000418.1:2694-4840 GCA_020628015.1 Bacteroidota bacterium | reverse complement strand
TTCTAATGAAAGCTTTAAAATTATGGAGGACTTTACTGAACAATTACCTGATTCTAAGCTAAAAAATCGTTTAATTAGAGCATTGAATAATCGTAAGCCTTTTCAGAATTTCAAGTACGAATTAAGAGCAGATGAGGAGGTACGCCAACAATGGTTTAAGTATAAAACAGATCGTAACCAGCAATGGCTTAGAACGCATTTGAGGTGGTTAGACAAAAATTTAGAAATAGAAGACATTTAAATTAAAATATGACCCTAACAATCACCAGACCCCAAAAAACCGAAGAACTGCAAATCCAAGCGCATTTTCTAAAAACAATCCAGCATACCTTTAAAAAAGAAGGCATTCAAGGAGATTTCCAAATGATTGAAAGGGAGGTGCAAACACTTGTGGACAATTTGCAGAAGGATTACAATAGCAATGGACAGGCAGAATATCACCTAATTGCCAAAAACGACCAAAGCATTATTGGAACGATTGCCTATGGAAAGGCTAATTCTATTATCGAAAGCCATTTACCTGTCAAAAAACTCCCTCCAGAAATCAAAAGTGTTTATATTGACCCAGCTTATCAGGGCAAAGGAATAGGCACTCGCTTATTTACTCAAATCATCTCTGAAATGCAAAACAAAGGTCTAGCAACATTTTGTTTAGATTCAGGTTATACCAATGCCCAGCGGTTTTGGAAAAATAAGCTAGGTGATCCTAAAATTGTATTGACCGATTATTGGGCAAAAGACAATCATCACTTAATTTGGCTAAATCAGATTGAAGATATAGTTGTAGTATAACAAAATAATAGATAATATGATCAAAGCAATCCTAAGCCTCATCATTCTCCTACTCGCTTTATATCTACTCCTTTTAATTGGTCTATATTTTAACCAAGAAAAACTCCTATTTCATCCCACCAAATTAAGGCAGGATAGCAAACTCCACTTCCCGATGTCATTTGAGGAGATCAATTTTAAGGTAGACAAGGATATAGCAATAAATACTGCCTTATTCAAAACACCGAATCCTAAAGGTGTGGTCTTCTTTTTACATGGTAATGCAGGCTCAATTCAAGATTGGGGCTGGGGAGCAAATTTGTATATGGATAATGGTTATGATGTCTTGTATTTGGATTATAGAGGTTATGGTAAAAGTGAAGGCAAAATCACGAGTGAAAAGCAATTAATTGAGGATGCTCAGGTTGTTTATGATTTTTTAGAAAAACGTTATACAGCCAATAATATCATTATTTCTGGTACTTCAATAGGAACGGGGATCGCTGCCCAAATTGCCCATAAAAATCAGCCCAAAATGTTGATTCTAAATTGTCCTTATTATAGTCTATCTAGCCTTATTCAAGAGAAAGTAAGTATTGTTCCTAGCTTTCTTATTAAATATCCACTCCAAACGTATCAATTTTTAGATGCCCCCTACCCTATTATTGTATTTCATGGGGATGCAGATGCTTTGATTCCTGTGTCTCATGCTAAAAAGTTAAAAGAGACACATCCAGCTATTGAATTGAATGTCTTGGAGGGAGTTGGGCATAATGATATTCCTGCTAGTGGGTTGTATATAAATAGATTGAAGGAGATTTTGGGGGGATAAGAACTAAAAAGTAAACAAAGTTGTTTATTTTTTAGTATTTTTGAATTAAACTGGATTAGTTATGTTACCAAGCTATGAAAAAGTAAAGGGGATTCATCCAGGAGCTATACTTAAAAGAGAGCTCAAAAAAAGACAGCTCAAAAGTATAGAATTGGCAAAATCAATTGATGAATATCCTCAAACTATCAATGCCATCACTAATGAAAGAAGGGGTATAAATCCCAAATTATCCATCAAACTTGGATACTATTTTGGTATAAGTATCGACTATTTTATGCTTTTACAAGCAGCTTTTGAGGTTTATCAACAAGTATTGGTTCAACATCCTCCTAAAGCGTCATTTCTACAAAAAATCAGAACTGCCATTTTCTGGGATACAGATGTAACAAAAGTAGATGTCGAAAAACATAAAAGAGCTATTATTCAAAGGATTTTGGAGCGAGGAAATAAGGCTGAAATTAAGGCATTAATTAACTTTTATGGTTTAGATTTAATAAAAGCTGAAATAAGTTATATAGGAGATTCTTTTGTGCCAAGCTATGA
>JAHDFT010000418.1:0-2594 GCA_020628015.1 Bacteroidota bacterium | reverse complement strand
ATTCACCAGTATCATTCCATTCACAATATTAAAAGCGATCCAAATCCATTACCTTCGCCCAAGCCGCCACAAAATCATTCACAAAACGCTCCTCTCCATCCGAGCAGCCGTAAACCTCAGCGATGGCACGAAGCTCTGAATTAGAACCGAAAATCAAGTCCACACGAGTACCAGACCATTTGAAATCCCCCGTTGCTCGATCACGTCCCTCAAAAACATCTTGTGCGTCAGAAGCCGCCTTCCAAGTCGTTCCTAAATCTAGGAGATTGACAAAGAAATCATTCGTCAAAGTCTCTGGACGATCTGTGAAAACACCATGTTTAGAACCGCCAGTATTGGCATTCAATACTCGTAAACCACCAACCAAAGCGGTCATTTCAGGAGCTGTCAAAGTCAATAACTGCGCTCGGTCTACTAGTAATTCCTCAGCAGAAGCAGTATATTTTCCTCCCATATAGTTACGGAAACCATCTGCGCTAGGCTCTAATACAGCAAAAGAGTCAACATCGGTCAATTCTTGTGTTGTATCTCCACGTCCAGCACTAAAAGGAACGCTTACCTCATATCCAGCCTTCTTTGCCGCTGCTTCAACTCCAACACAACCAGCTAGAACGATCAAATCGGCCAAAGAAACCGCTTTTCCACCAGCAGCACCATCATTAAATCCTTTTTGGATGCCTTCTAAGGTTGATAAAACACCTGATAATTGATCTGGGTTATTGACCGCCCAATCCTTCTGAGGTGCCAAACGAATGCGTGCGCCATTAGCACCACCACGCTTGTCAGACCCACGGAAAGTAGAAGCAGAAGCCCAAGCTGTAGATACCAATTGAGCTACAGATAAACCAGAATCTGAAATCTGTCCTTTCAAACTAGCAATATCATCTGCATCAATCGCCTCATGTGTAACCGCAGGAACAGGATCTTGCCAAATTAATTGCTCTGTTGGCACCTCTGCACCTAGATAACGGGCAATTGGTCCCATATCTCTATGCGTCAACTTAAACCAAGCTCTAGCAAATGCATCTGCAAATTCCTCTGGATTTTCATGGAAACGTTTAGAAATAGGTCCATAGATAGGATCTAAACGTAAAGCTAAGTCCGTTGTCAACATCATTGGAGCATGTGTTTTTGAGGCATCATGTGCATCTGGTACCAAACCAGCACCTGCTCCATCTTTTGGTGTCCATTGATGCGCTCCTGCTGGGCTTTTGGTTAATTCCCATTCGTAACCAAATAAATTCTCAAAGAAATTATTGCTCCATTGCGTTGGTGTAGTTGTCCAAGCACCTTCTAGTCCACTGGTGATGGTATCTCCACCGCTACCAGTACCAAAAGTATTTTTCCAACCAAAGCTTTGCTCCTCAATCGTCGCCCCTGCTGGCTCTGCACCAACATATTTGTCAGGATCAGCCGCACCATGCGTTTTACCAAAAGTATGCCCACCAGCAATCAAAGCAACCGTCTCTTCATCATTCATCGCCATACGTCCAAAAGTCTCTCTAATATCATGCGCTGCTGCCAATGGATCAGGATTACCATTTGGTCCCTCTGGATTCACATAAATCAAACCCATCTGTACCGCTCCAAGCGGATTTTCTAGCTCACGCTCTCCACTATATCGCTTATCTCCTAGCCATTCTGCTTCTGAACCCCAGTAAATATCCTCTTCTGGCTCCCAAACATCCTCTCTTCCACCAGCAAAACCGAAGGTTTTAAAGCCCATTGACTCTAAAGCGCAGTTACCCGCCAAAATCATCAAATCTGCCCAAGAAATCTTTCTTCCGTATTTTTGCTTAACTGGCCAAAGCAATAAACGTGCTTTATCCAAATTCGCATTATCTGGCCAGCTATTCAAAGGAGCGAAACGCTGTGTACCAGCACCTCCACCACCACGACCATCAGCAATACGATAAGTACCTGCGCTGTGCCATGCCATACGAATAAAAAACGGACCATAATGACCATAATCTGCTGGCCACCAGTCTTGCGAGGTGGTCATTAGATCATAAATATCTTGCTTCAAAGCAGCTAAATCCAGACTCTTGAATTCCTCTGCGTAGTTGAAATCAGGGTCCATAGGATTAGAAAGCGAAGAGTTTTGACGTAGTATGTTTAACTTCAACTGGTTTGGCCACCAATCTCTGTTAGACGTTCCACCTCCTGCACTTTTATTTACAATGCCACTCGAAAATGGACATTTCCCTTTACTGTTCACATTGTATGTGTTTTTGTTGTTATCCATAGTGCAATTGAATTTTATTTATTATTAACTACTGTTCTTTTTTATCAAAAAATAAATTAAATACTTTATTCATCATAAATACCATATAACATAATTTACTTTTGATAGCATACTATTTCAAGTAAAAATTCATGTTATGATGTCTCTTTAAGGAATTTCCCTCAAACTGGAAGTTTGATCATTAAGAAGGCTTTGTTATTATCAATCCCTTTTTTGAGTTTTGAAATGGAAGAGTGCAAATTAATGGGTGCTTAAAAATAAATTTGTCATGATGCTTACTATCTCAACTATTTTTAAGGCGCAAAAATAAGAACTTTTCTTTAACTGTCGTAGATTTTTGAGTTTATCA
>JAHDFT010000417.1 GCA_020628015.1 Bacteroidota bacterium | reverse complement strand
ATAATGCTTCCAGCATTCAATAATGAAAAATAATTAACAAAAAATATCTAATAACGCTATGACCATTTTATTTTGGATTTTAATTATCGCCTGTTCTCTTGGGGGAATGTTTGTGAGTCGCCGATTACAATCGAAGTTTCAAGAGTATTCAAATACTCCCCTACATATGACAGGCAAAGAAGTAGCAGAAAAAATGTTGAAAGACAATGGTATTTATGATGTACAAATCATCTCTACTGCTGGTCAATTAACGGATCATTATAACCCTGCTGATAAAACTGTTAATTTGAGTGAGGTTGTTTACAATCAAAGTAATGTAGCCGCCGCCGCAGTAGCCGCTCATGAATGTGGACATGCCATTCAACATGCTCGTTCTTATAGTATGTTACAATTGCGTTCTGCTTTAGTACCTATGGTAGGTTTTAGCTCTAAGATTTCTTCGATGATTTTATTTGCTGGTGTAATGTTGTATTTCTTCATGCACATCAAATGGTTATTGATGATTGGAGTGACTTTCTTTGCCGTAACGACTTTATTTACTTTCGTGACTCTTCCTGTAGAATTTGATGCAAGTAAAAGAGCAATGGAGTGGTTAAAAGGCGCAAGAATTGTCAATACAGAACAAGAAACACAAGCCAAAGATGCTTTGAAATGGGCAGCAATGACTTATATTGTTGCGGCAATGGCTTCTTTAGCTAATTTATTATACTACGCTTCTTTTTTAATGGGCGGTGATGATTAATAGATAAGAAAAAGCATGATAATAAATTGTATTTCTATTTTATTATGATGTATAAATTAATCAAGCATTAATGTTTTATAGAAAAGGGTTAATACTTTAAGTATTGACCCTTTTTTAATTTATAAACGCTTGTATAAACTGTACTACAGGAATATAATCTCTAGCTTTAAAAGCTTGGCATTTCTTTTGGGTAAATAGTGTTTGTACGTGTTTTTTGTTGAATTACAAGTATTTTTTGTTGGAATGTGACGTTTCTCCATATTCTATGTCTTAAGTTTGGAAATTGCATGAAGGTAGGCGCACTCAACAGAAACAACTAAGCATTAATTATTTTAATTGGGAATAATAAAAAACAATTCCGCTTTTTTATTGTTCCTTAAATACAAGAAGGTCCATGCATTTTGATCCAATTTATATGATCATTACGGTGATTGCAATGTTAGCTAGTAAGTTTGTAGGTAGTCGATTGCAATCCCGATTTGTTGAATACTCTCAGATGCCATTAGATATGTCGGGTAAGGAAATCGCAGAGAAGATGTTGAAAGATAATGGTGTCTATGATGTACAAGTTATTTCTGTTGCTGGTCAATTAACCGACCATTATAATCCTGCTAAGAAAACCGTTAATTTAAGTGAGGTCGTTTATAGTCAGAGAAATGTGGCGGCGGCCGCAGTAGCAGCTCACGAATGTGGTCACGCCATTCAACATGCAACTGCTTACGGTTTTCTAAAGATGCGTTCTAACCTTGTTCCTGTTGTCAATATAAGTGCAAAGTTCGTTCCCACTATCCTAATGATAGGCATTGGTTTGGCAATGACTGGTATTCCTTGGGTGTTATTGGCAGGAATTGTTATGTTTGCAATGAGTACGCTTTTTAGTGTGATTACGCTTCCAGTAGAGTTTGATGCAAGTAATCGAGCATTGAAATGGTTGGAACAAACGAATGTAACAACAGGGATTCAACAAGAGAAAGCAAAAGATGCTTTGAAATGGGCAGCAATGACTTATGTAGTCGCAGCTTTAGCATCATTGGGGCAATTATTATACTATGTGATGATGTTTATGAGAGTAAGAAATAGAAGGTCATAGATCAGACATTATTTACTAATGCACTAAACAATAAATTGAATTAAACGAAGTTCTTAATTTAGTAACGAGTGAAAAATAAGTTCCCCAATTTTGATTAGGGAAATTTGCTCCTAGACAAGGCAAAAAACGTAGGCAATGCAGGGCATTGGCGAGGCTTTTTAACGAAGTATAGGGGTAAATTTATCAATCAAAATGAGGAAATTATTTTTTGACTGTTACTTATATCTAAATATTGGGTTTCATAAATAGCAACTCAATAATCCTATAGCGAGCATGGCTTTACAATGCAAAAGCAACTGTTTTTTCCATTTTTTCGACTTAGTAGATTGTAAATGATTTATTAGTCAGTTTCCTAAAAACAGTTGAAATTAAAATAGTATTTGACTTGTTTTGAATTTTATGGGTTTTTCTGGGGTAATGTTTTTCATAAGCGTTACCCCTTTTTTTATGCCTATTTTTAATCCATTCCTTACCGAATGATCCAACACTTTCCAATTTAAAATGTTATTCCATATCTTCGCCAATTCAATTCAAAAGGTATGGAAGCAAGTTATAAAAAACAGCTAGGGATTTTATTAATTATTGTACTTGGAATTATCTACTTCCAAGTGATTATCGGAGGAACAACTCGATTGACTGGGTCTGGTTTATCCATTACCGATTGGAAAATCGTAACAGGAACCTTTCCGCCAATCTCCGATGAAGCATGGAATGTAGAATTTGATCAATACAAAGCGACTCCACAGTATACAGAAATCAATAAAGGCATGAGTATGTCTGATTTCAAATTTATTTACTTTTGGGAGTGGTTACATCGAGTGTGGGGAAGGTTTGGCTTCCTTGTTTTATTAGGCATTTTTGCCTTTATGCTCATTAAAAAACGATTGGCTCGCTCCGATATTTGGAAGTTTCTTTTATTACTGTTTTTGTATGCCGCACAAGGTTTATTGGGTTGGTATATGGTGAAAAGTGGCTTGGTCAATCAGCCAGCGGTCAGTCATTATCGTTTGACCGCCCATTTATCCCTCGCCATTCTTGTTTTTATCCTCATTCTCTGGTGGGTAGTAGACCTCATGGTACCCAAAGAAGGCTTAGTCGAACATCCGAAACTACGACGAGGAGCTTGGGTATTAGTCGTTTTAACCTTTATACAAATCATTTTTGGAGGTTTTATGTCTGGTTTACGAGCAGCCACCCATTATCCCACCTTTCCAGATATGAATGGACAAATGGTGCCTGATCATCTCTTCCGTTTATCGCCATTCTATCAGAATTTCCTAGAAAACATCACCACCATTCAATTCACACACAGAGGATTAGCTTATTTGCTCTTTTTCGCCATCCTTTTCTTCTGGTACAAAGCCAAATCCCTAGGAGACAACCGCCCTTACCTAGATTTCGGGCTAACCGCCCTTCCTATCGTATTGGTCACCCAAGTCGGCTTAGGCATCACCACCGTTTTAACCGCTCATGGCACCGTTGCAGTCGGTTGGGGAGTAGCCCACCAAGCAGTCGGTTTATTATTGCTCAGTACCTTATTATTTGTTACCTTTCAGATCAAAAAATCAAAAGCATGAAAATCAACGGAACTCCTTACCGCTCGATCTGGTTACATCCTGAAGATTCGACCATAGTACAGATTATCGACCAAAGATGGCTACCACATCGCCTAGTCATTGCTGATCTCAGCACCGTCGAAGAAGCCGCATTTGCCATCAAGGAAATGCAGGTCAGAGGTGCCCCTTTGATTGGCGCAACTGCTGCTTATGGTATGTACTTAGCTTGTTTAGATGCACAAAAGGCAGGCGAAAATTTAGCAGAGGATTGGTTAGCTAAAGCTTACGACAGATTATTAGACACTCGTCCAACCGCCATTAATTTACATTGGGCATTAGAAAGAATGAAAAAGACTTTAGCGAGTGTAGAAAGCCTTACAGAAAAAGCAGCTCTAGCCCTAGAAACTGCTCAACAGGTTTGTGATGAGGATGTAGATATTTGCTATAATATTGGACAACATGGTTTGCCAATTATTGAAGAAATCAGCCGTCGAAAAGGAGGAGAAGTGGTTAATATTTTGACCCATTGCAATGCAGGCTGGATTGCCACAGTAGATTGGGGAACAGCTACTTCCCCCATTTACCAAGCACATGATAAAGGCATTAAAGTTCATGTCTGGGTAGATGAAACTCGCCCTAGAAATCAAGGAGCCAGATTGACCAGTTGGGAATTGAATGAGCATGGCGTACCCAATACGGTCATCGTAGATAATGTGGGCGGACACCTCATGCAACATGGCATGGTTGATCTATGCATCGTCGGCACAGATCGCACGACTTATACAGGAGATGTAGCCAATAAAATCGGCACCTATTTAAAAGCATTAGCCGCCAAAGACAATAATGTTCCCTTCTATGTTGCCCTCCCTTCCACCACCATCGACTGGGAAATCCGAGATGGCTTGACCATTCCCATTGAGCAAAGACGGGTCAATGAAGTCATCCGCATTCAAGGACTGGATGAGGAGACGAATGAGGTCAAGCAAGTCCTCCTGACTCCTCAACAAAGTAAAGCGGCAAATTATGCCTTTGATGTCACCCCCAGCCGTTTGGTGACTGGTTTGATTACGGAACGAGGGGTTTGTGAGGCGAGTGAGGAGGGGATTCGGGGTTTGTTTCCTGGGTAGGGGAGGTTTGGTGGTTGATTGTATTAGGTTAATATTTATGTTTCGGGTTTTGTAAAATAAGTAGTTATGAAGATAATTTTAAAAGTAAAAACTAAATAATTTTATTATAATTGTATTTGTTTTTATATTTGGATTTCAAGTAAAAATAGATATAAAAGATGTCTAATCCCATTCATATATTCCTGCTTCATTCAATTATAGATAATACTTTTTTAGAAAAATTGGAGACTCATTTAGCAGCCTTATCCTATGATTCGGATGAATTACATATCATGAATAAAGGAAAGATCCCTATAGGTAGTTCTATTCAAGAAAGTATTCAAGAATGCAT
>JAHDFT010000416.1 GCA_020628015.1 Bacteroidota bacterium | reverse complement strand
CGTCAGTCATTGCGGTGGAAGGGAAATTGATTGAGGCTTTGAATGGGGTGGTGTAACCTAATATTTACTATTATAATAATTATTGAATTAGAGAAAGAGTTATCTAAAAATTAGATAGCTCTTTTTTGTTGTTCTCAATTATGCTCAATAGACTTTTATCAAATAAATAATATCACACCATTGATTTGGAGTGAAATTTGATTTATAAAATATTTAGATAAATAAATAAGTAAAGATATTTTTTATTATCCCTAAGTTATACTTGATTCCAATATTTGAGTAATTTTAATATAGTTTATGATTACTTCGTGGTTCATCCCAGAAAAAATTCAGCAAGACAACGAACAATTCATTAAAGCCAAGACAGTAGTGTGGGCATTGGGGTATACTGTATCTATGTCTTGTGCTGTAGCTATATATAATTATTTATTTGATGTTAATACGCCATTCCCATTTCTGCCAATTATTATTCTAGTTGCAGGATTATTATTCCTATTAAAATACACAGGTAGACTTTTTTTAGTCAGTAATATATTGGTCTTTAGTTGGGCAAGTGGGCTTTATTTATCTGCACTAAAAGCAGGAGGAATCTTTTCTCAAGAGGTTTTAACTAGCTTATCCATCCCGCTTATCGCTTATCTTGTTTTAGGAATTAGAATGGGTACAGTATGGCTAATTACCAGTGTATTATTTGTATGTTATTTGTATTTTTTGTCACTTGACCCTGCTAGAAATATCTATTTTAGAGAACAAAGTCTGCAATTAGATAATACATTTCATTTTGTGACTGTGTTGGTTACTTTTTGTAATATATTTATTTTCTTTCTATCTTTTCATATGCAATATACCGATTTAGTTAAGTTATTACTGAATAATCAACAACAATTAAAGGATAAAAACGAAGAATTAGAACAATTTACCTATATCGCTTCACATGATTTGAAAACACCACTAAGAACAGTCATTAGTTTTTCAGGTTTATTGGAAAGAAATATTAAGCAAGAAAAATATGATGACTTATTGGATAATCTACAATATGTGAAAACTGGTGCAGGACAAATGTATAATTTGGTTAATGATATTTTAGAATATACAAAATTAGATCAAGAATTAGCAGAGAAAAGTAAAGTGCCTATAAATTTACAGACTATAGCGGAAGAAGTAGCTCAATATTTTAAAAAAGATAGTACAGAAAAAGAACTAATTATTGAAATTGATGATTTACCCAACTATATTGGGCGCAAAAGTGATTTTCTTGTTATTTTCCAAAATTTGATTGAAAATGGATTGAAATACAATAAATCTAAGAGACCTAGAGTGAAGATTTGGGCAGAAACAACTAAGAAACAATTAAAAATTAATTTTTTAGATAATGGAATTGGGATAGAACAAGAGTATCATGAACAAATATTTTACTTCTTCAAACGCCTACATACAAAGGAATTTTATGACGGAACAGGACTGGGCTTAGGTTTATGTAAAAAAATTATCAATCAATACAATGGAGAAATTCTAGTACAATCAGAACTTGGAAAAGGGAGTTTGTTTACCATTGTGTTACCAGTAGGCTAATATGAACATAATATAATAAGACTAAACCAATGGACAATCAATACACCATTCAAAGGATTATTCCAGAAGCTTGTACAAATGAACAATGGCAAGCATATTTTGCATTTCGAGTAGCTTGTGACAAATTAGCAGGAAAACCTACACCCTTTTCTAATTGGGAACAGTATAAAGAAAGGAATTCTGCATTAGTAAAAGAAGGAACAGGTATTTACCTAGTTTGGAATGGAAAAAAAGAAGCTGGTTTTTTCTTTTTCAGGAAATCATTCGATCTGCATTTAAAAAAGCATTATATCAACTTTGAGAATGACCTACTAGACAAAACATTGAATAAGGAAGTATTAAAACCTATTGGGAAAGCTTATTTAGACTTTGATGTAGATACCAATTTTTTAGCCATCACCTCCCATAATGGGCGAAACGATTTTCTAGAAACAGAACTAGGAGCGATAATAGGTGGACAAACAGAAACTTTTGAATTGGATGTCACTAAGGTAGATCATCAAAAAATGGAAGAATGGGTAGCAACAAATGCTACAAAATATCCACAATATCAACTCAAATTATATGAATATCTTCCTGATGAGTTAATAGAGGAATATGCAAGTGTTTTTACAGAGCTATTACATGACATGCCTGCTCAGTCAGAATTAGGATCAGCAACAGTTACCCCAGAACAAGTAAAAACCAGACAAGAAACCAGCCGACCTTACAATAGATGTGCTTACCGATATTTGCTTTTTAATGAAGCAGGTAAAATCATCGCTAAAACCAATGTGGCAATTAACAAAAACCACCCCCAAAACATGTATCAATTTATGACTGGGGTACTAAAAGACTACAGAGGCTTAGGTTTGAGTAAGTGGTTGAAAGGAGCCATGTTCTTGCGATTAGTCAAAGATTTTCCTTCCTTAGAAAAAATAATGACCGAGACACATCCTACTAACGCAGGCTCTAAGGAAGTCAGCCGACAAATGGGTTATCAACAAACTGGTACTAAAAAAGAATTGCTGATTGAACGAAAACAGATGACGGCTTTTATCGGTCAGTAGACAAGAAGGGTAGGAGACAGTAAGTAGAATCATGATTTTGCTCGAATGCCTTCTTCCACCAAATAACGATACACCTCTTGTATAGTCCTACCTACCATAGCCACATGCATATCTGGACGGACTAAAATCAAACTAGCAGCAGGCAAGTTCAAAAAATCTTGAATGGCTTGCTTGCGCTCTGGTGTTTGGATGTGGATAATACCCTTATATTGTTGTTCCAGACGTTTTAGATCACCAGCATGATAATCAGCAGTATCTCCTAATAGTAATAAATTGAACTGAGTATTTTGAAATAACTCAAATACATGCTCCTTTTTTGTCCCATCAGAATCCCATTCTATATAAGGAAAACGATCTCCAGCTTTGATTTTGATAGCGTTATTTTTTGGAAGGAAATTGTATTGGGTATAATACTTTTGATAATTAATAGAAGTTTGAGACACAAAGCGAAAGAAATTCCGACTCACATTTTTTCTGGAAAGGGCAAATTTTAGGACTTTAGGAAGAACATGTAGGCGGTAGAATTGAAAAAAACGGTTTTGATTAACCATCACCTTAAAAGCCCGATCTGTAGAATTGACCAGCAATTGCGCTATACGTAATCTTTCCTTTTCATAAGTATCCAATAATTTAGGACTTGCTTCTCCATTGATCACCATCGCCAATTTCCAACACAAATTATAGGCATCTTGAAAACCTGTATTCATCCCCTGTCCACCTGCTGGACTATGGATATGAGCAGAGTCGCCAACAAGGAAAAAACGACCTTCTCGAAAATGATTCACACAACGATGATGCACTTTGTAGAAGGAGGTCCAACGAGGATTACTCAATTTAATATCAACACTTAACTTATTTTCAAGAACGTATTTTAGGGTAGAAAAATCCTTCAAATCACTATCCACCAGTTCAGGAGGGACTAAACTAATGATGCGAGACAATTTATCTTTTATAGGAAGAATCAAAGCAAAAAAATCTTTCTCCATAAATGCCTTGAAACCAGGCTCATTCAAGTCCCATTCAATGTCTGCATCTGTTAACATAAACGGCTGGTCATAAGCTCCACCTTCAAAAGTGACATCCATAGTATGGCGAACAATACTATGTGCACCATCTGCACCAATCACCCAATCTGCTGTAATTTTTTCAATACTTCCATCTCTTTTTTTGATCTGTGCCACCACACCCGTCTCATTTTGACTCAAATCAGTCAATTCGGAAAACCATTCAATTTCTTGATTGTGTTTTTCAATATGTTCAATCAATACCTTTTCTGTTTGATCTTGTGGAAGGATAAAAAAATAGGGAAATGGAGTCAAGCCAGCTCCTTGGGTTAAATTAAAACTTTGGATGTATTTGCCTTGTACATGAAAACGGAATTCAGGAGCATCTAAACCATTAGCTAATGCAGCATCAAGAACACCCATTTGTTGAAATACTTCAAGGGTACGTGCTTGTATGCCAAGGGCTTTAGATTTACTAGAGGCATGTTCATTTTTTTCAATAATTCTAAAGTTGATACCTCTTGTCATTAGTTGAGCAGCTGCCATTAATCCACTAGGCCCTGCACCAACAATTAATACGGAAATATCATTTTTTTGACTCATTTTGAAAGTTTAGTACTGTTTTTGTTTAGGCTTATAGGTCATGTTTATATAACTGTCAGGAAACGAGTGAGTTATATAGGCATGATAAGAATGTGAAACACATAAGGATTGTACACTTTTATTATAAAATAGTGTACAATCAACAGTATTTTCCGTAACACAAAATCCTATCTAAAATGTACAAATTTTTCTTCATTTTATTATTGTCTTATTTGATTTTTTTTACATCTAGTTGTTCTACAAATACAGAGCAAGCAACTGTAACAGAACAAACAACAAAACAAGCAGTAGTTAAACCTGTAGCAAATAATGTTCAAGAGGGAAATACTGTAAAAACAGCAGTACAAAAGGATCAGCCAAAAGAACAAAAGAAAAAGGCTCCGAATAAAAAAATGGATCATAGCAAACTCAATCCATTATTAAAAACGCCTGCTCATAAATTAGCGACACAAATGGCAACTAGAACCTGTCTGTGTCATAGAACAACAAGTGGTTCAACAGAGGTTTATGATGCTTGTTTGAAGAAAGCAGAAACAGACAATAAAGTAGAAGAAGCGATGGCTAAATTCTCTAAACAAGAGAAAGAATTGTATAATAAAGTATTTAATGGAATTACTTCTAAATGTATAGTTGAAAAGAAGTAAGCCATTAA
>JAHDFT010000415.1:2883-4888 GCA_020628015.1 Bacteroidota bacterium | reverse complement strand
TACAAAAATGGGGGATTAGCTCAGTTGGCTAGAGCGTTTGACTGGCAGTCAAAAGGTCGCAGGTTCGATTCCTGTATCCTCCACTATATTGCATCTCCTTAGTAATCAGCCACTTAGCCTAACCAAAAGGCTCTCATTATAGCTTCCAATCTAATACCAAACCTTCCCAATTCTAATCATTAACTACCTTTCAAAATATCTTCCTGAAATAGAATAGATTCATCATACCAACAAATCCCTCCAAATTTGCGATTCCCAAATTTTCCCCCTAATTTTAGACATTCCAATTAATAATTGGCATTACACCATTCTTAGTTTTTCTTTTCTTCTCTTCAACCGACCTTATGGATTTTAGGTGAAATGTTGCAAAAATCCGTTAAGCACAAAATACTGTTTGAGCGCAGCGAGTTTATTTTGTGTAGGATTTTTGGGGCAATTTTGCCGTTAAGAAATTCATAAAGTCTTGATTTTTGCTTCTTTTCATCAAGGAAAAGAAGAGACACTAGTTGTAATCAAGGAAGATAATAAAGAATGTACCACCAAATATAAGTTTTGTGTAATACCGATTAATCAACAATAGTCAATCAAAAACACCTATGAAAGCCTTCATCAACCTCTCCATAATAATATACCTCTGCCTCCAATCCACACTCCTTTGGGCTCAAACAGATGCAGAAAAACTAGCCCTCAAATTGCTAGGAGATACGCCTATACTGGAAGATCTACATGAGCTTTGCGACCAGATTGGCGGACGGGTGACGGGAACGGAACCCAATGAAAAATCGGTCGAATGGGCGATGCAGAAATTTAAGGAAGTAGGGCTGAATCCCACTAAGGAGGCTTTTGAAATGCCTCGAAAATGGGCGGAACGCTCGGCTACGGCTAGTGTGAGTGGGGATGTGCAGTTTAACCCCAAGATTGCTTGTCGTGCTTTTAGTACGGGTACGGCTCCTGAAGGCTTGGAAGCGGAGCTGATTTTTGTGGGTAATGGAACGGAAAAGGAATTTGAGGCTTTGGGAGATGTGGTGAAGGGGAAATTTGTGCTGGTGGCTACGCCTTTAATGACCAATCTCACCGAATTATTCCTAGAATATATTAACGCCATCGAAATCGAAAGCAATGCTAAAAAACGGGGTGCTGCTGGGGTGATTTATATGTCGTCCAGAGCGAAAAAGTTATTGTATCGCCACCTGACTTCTTATGGGATCAAGAATGATATGCCTATGATTGTGATGGCTAGGGATGATGCCACTCGTTGTAAGCGTTTACTCAAAAGAAAAAAGCAGCTTAAACTGAATTTGAAGATTGATGTGCTGGACGAAGGGGCTTTTTTCTCGCATAATGTGTATGCGGATATTAAGGGGACGGAAAAGCCAGAGGAAATTATTGTTGTAGGGGCGCATTTGGATTCTTGGGGATTGGGAACAGGAGCGAATGACAATGGTTGTAATGTGAATATGATGATTGATATTGCTCGGCAAATGAAAATCTTAGGTATTCAGCCGAAAAGGACGCTTCGTTTTGCGCTTTGGAATGGAGAGGAACAGGGTATGTTGGGTTCTTATGCCTATACCCAACAGCATTTGAAGGACTTGGATAATCATGTCATGGCGGTTTCTATCGACATTGGTAGTGGAAAAATCGACGGCTTTTTTACCAATGGTAGAAAAGATCTTGTACCCTATCTCGAAGAATTCCTTGCCCCTTTTAAATGGCTGGGTCCCTATGAGCATTCTACCGCTCCAATTGTGGGTACAGATAATTACGATTTCCTAGCACAAGGGGTGCCTAATATTGTAGGAAAACATCATGTCCACAACTATTGTGCAGATTATCATTCAGAATCAGATACTTATGATAAGGTACATCAACAAAATCTCAAGGAAAATACAGCGATGATGGGGGCTTTAATGTTGCAATTTGCCAATTTAGAGGAATGGCCTTTTGACCGCCAAAATCGAGCTGATGTTCAAAAAATTATTGAGGAATACGATATAGAATCGGG
>JAHDFT010000415.1:0-2783 GCA_020628015.1 Bacteroidota bacterium | reverse complement strand
AAATCAAATGATTGATATATTGATCGGAATTGCGGTCGCAGATGCTTTGGGTGTTCCTGTCGAGTTTCAAAGTCGGGAAGAATTGGATGCGAATCCAGTAAAGGATATGCGAGGATATGGGACTTATAACCAACCTGTTGGCACTTGGTCTGATGATAGCTCGCTGGCTTTTTGCTTGGCGGATAGCCTGTCTAATGGTTATAATCTACGAGATATTGCCAATAAATTTCAGGCTTGGTATCAGGAAGCTCTTTGGACTCCTCATGGGGAAGTGTTTGATATTGGAAATGCCACTCGTGCAGCGATCAATCGTTTGATTGCTGATCCTAATTTACCCCCCAATCTTGCAGGTGGCACAGGAGAATATGACAATGGAAATGGTTCGTTGATGCGTATTTTACCGCTACTTGTCTATACCAAAACATTGGATAATGCCGATCAACGTTATCGAGTCATTCAGGAGGTCTCTTCTATTACCCACGCCCATTTTCGTTCATTTATGAGTTGTTTTATCTATATGGAAATTGCGCTTGCTGCTTTGACCGAAAAAGACAAACATCAAGCCTATCAAAATGGACTAAAATCCTTCAATCAATTCCTGTCGAATAAGCGATTTAATGGTCGAGAAATTGCCTTATTTCGTCAGGTTTTATCAGGAGAAATTCATAAACTGGATCGTTCCCAAATTCGGGGTTCGGGCTATGTTTTACATTCATTGGAGGCTAGTTTGTGGTGTTGGTTGAATACAGATAATTATAAGGATGCCGCTTTGCTGGCGGTTAATCTAGGGGAAGATACAGATACAACAGCCGCAATTACAGGTGGTTTGGCTGCTTTGACCTATGGTTTGGAGGGGATTCCTAGTGAATGGATTGATCAATTGGCTCAAAAGGAGGCTATTTTTGAATTAGGGAGAAGATTTGAAGAAACTACCTAATAATTATTAGTCAACTAATATTATAATCTCTAGCTAAGTGATGGAACAGAAATAAATTCAGCCATATCCTTTATTATTGAGCCTAATACTGCGTTGCAAAAATATCACGTACATTCCATGTATGATCTATTTTTGCGCCTTGTCTTAGACTAAATAATTAGCAGGATATTTTGACCGGCTTTATTTCTAATCCATCACTAATCTTACTAAATTTGCATTTATTACTAACTCAATACCAATCAATAAATGGAACTGACCGACCAACAACAAAAGATCATCGCCCACGACCAGGATATGAAAATCAATGCAGTAGCAGGCTCAGGAAAAACCACTACACTCATTGAATATGCCAAAACTCGCCCTAAAAACGCACCCATTTTATACCTCGCCTTCAATAAGTCCGTTCGCTTGGAAGCAGAACGCAAGTTTTCTGCGGCAGGACTGTCTAATGTCACCGTAGAAACAGCCCATTCCTTGGCCTATAAAAGAGTATTTAACCACCGCAAACACCAACTCCAACAACATGGCTATAAATCACATGAAATTGTAGAGATTTTAGATTTACAGCCAAGCAATCCCAAAGATGCCAATAGCATTTATGTAATGGCCAATCACATCGGTCGATTTACAGCCTATTTTTGTAATAGCCCTGTTAGGAAAGTATCTGAACTCAATTATTTGGATGTGGTACAGGATAAAAAAGCAAGGGCTTTTGTAGAAAATTTTTATGAGCAAATCCTCCACAATACCAGACTTTTTCTAGCCAAAATGTATAAAGGAGAAATCGGTATTACCCATGATTTCTACCTCAAACAATTTCAACTCAGTCGTCCTCAACTCCCCTATCAATACCTTTTATTTGATGAAGGGCAGGATGCCTCTCCTGTTATGTTGGATGTCTTTCTAAAACAAAAAGGTAAGAAAATCATTGTTGGAGATACCCACCAGCAAATATATGGCTGGCGGTATGCGGTTAATTCCCTAGAAAAGGTTGATTTTCCAGACTATGCCTTAACCACCAGTTTCCGCTTTGATCCAGAAATTGCCACCTTAGCCATGCGTGTATTAGGACTTAAAGAACAATTTACAGACTATCAAGCGGTAAATATTATGGGCGTAGGTCGAGGAAATGAAGCCAAAACACATGCAGCTCTTGCTAGAACCAATCTGAGTCTATTGTCTATGGCGATAGAACAAGTTTTTGAAGAAGAAAATGCAGAATCTATTTATTTTGAGGGGAATATTAATTCTTATACTTATGCTGAAGAAGGGGCTTCTGTCTATGATATTTTGAATTTATATCAAGGAGAAACAGAGCGGATTCGGGATAAGGTGATTAAATCCATGAAAGATTTTACCGCTTTTGAAACTTACTTGGAACGAATTAATGACCCTGCGCTTTCAGGTTTGGTAGAAATTGTTAAAAAATATGGCCGTGAACTGCCTTTTCTTATCAAAAGACTCAAAGAGGCACATGTTCCAGACAATAAAATGCAAGAGGCAGATATGATTTTTTCTACGGTTCACCGTTGTAAAGGTATGGAATACGATACGGTAAGCCTCGCCAATGATTTTATTACTGAAGAAAAAATCAGCAAATATCTAGGAGATAAAGATAATCCTATTGATTTGGCGAAGTTAAAAGAGGAAGTCAACTTGTTATATGTAGCCATTACTCGTACCAAAAATCAATTGAATATTCCTTATGCCTTGAAGCCCAAGGTGAATAAAATTACTTGGACATTTAATAATAATTCGGCTAAGAAGAAAAAGAAGAGATTTTCGTCGAGTTTTTTTTCTAATAAGAATAAGAAGTGGAAGTATGATGATGATGCTTGGGAGTATT
>JAHDFT010000414.1 GCA_020628015.1 Bacteroidota bacterium | reverse complement strand
AAAAAACTAAATAAAAAAGCAAAATGATTTATTTTTAATAAAAAATCATAAATTAATATTATTTATTTTGCATCCCCAGTTTTTCTACATGTGCTAACCACTTTGCTCTAAAGCTATCTTTGGATAATCTTAAAGGTCCTATATCTGTAATTTTTACCGATTTTACTCCTATAAAATTCATAGTCAATCTTTTCATTGCTTTATGACTGGGAGCACCATTGACCAATTTGTAAAACCAAGTAGGTTGATCTAGTGTACAAATAAGCCTAGAAGTTTTGCCTGTAAAAAATTTATCCCACCAAACAGAGCCTTCCCGTTTTTTGAAAGCAAAACCAGGTAGCAAAACACGATCCAAAAAGCCTTTCATAATGGCAGGTACCGATCCCCACCAAACTGGATAAACCCATACTAGGTGATCTGCCCATTTTAGAATTTCTTGTGCTTTTAATAAATCTGGCTCTAGTTCTGTTCGCTTTCTATAACCAAACTGTAAATTGGGATTGAAATCCAGCTCCCGAATAATAATTTCTCGTACTTCAGCCCCTGATTTTTCCGCTCCTTTTTTATAAGCAGCAGCTAAGGCAAAATTATAACTCTCTTTGTCTGGATGCCCAATAATTAGGGCTATTTTTTTGGAATTGCTCATTTAATTTAGATATTTTTTGATAAAACAATCTGACAGTTCAAATATTCTTTAACCAATATCATTCCTTATTTTTAAGTAACTAATACGAAAAAAGTTCATTATAATGCCTACTAATTCAAGACAATAGCTCCTCCTTTATAAGCTGTTCCTGAATATTATTATAGTGATCTAGTACCTAAAGTTTGTCCAAACATTCAAAAATTATTTGCAAAAATGCAAGCAAGTACTTACATTTGTAATTATGAAAGCATATAGCAATACAGCAATAAAGATATTAGAAGCAACAAAGCTCCTTTTTGAAGAAAATGCTTATCATGCTGTAAGCACAAAGAAAATAGCTCAAAAGGCACAAGTTAATGAAGTGACCATTTTTAGGTTATTCCAATCTAAGGAGAAATTGTTTGAGGCTATGTTAGCACACTTCTTTTTGCGGCCGAGTTTTGATCGGATTGCAACATTAAGGGAACTGAATACGCTTAAAGAATATCTTCATGCATTAGCGTATATTCTCCATGAGTTCTTTACATCAAATATAAGCTTGATTAAAATTGAATTGCGAGAAGGGAATAGGATTTATAATAAACGCAATCTTAGCAATTTTTCAAAAGTTGCTACCATGTTGTCTACACAGTTCCAGCGATTTAAACAAATTCCAAAAGAACAAGCAGATATAGAGGCATTTTGTTTCATGACGGGTCTACATGGCATGTTCTTAAATTTATACGTTTTTCGCTCTATCAATGATGAAATGACATTCGACGATTGTTTGGCGTTTTTTATCTCTAAGTACGAATAAATTTTTTTGCCAATAAATGCAAGCAAGTACTTACTTTTATTAGGCAGTCCTTATTGCCCTCTTAGACCAAATTATTGGTCTATCCGATACATTCTTGAACGTGCATTAAATACTGTTATAATGCTTTCTGAATTCATTCCATCTCTAGTAGTAGCCTCCTCTGGTATATTTTCGATTGGTTCAATAACCATAACCATTCTCTTATTAATATCAGAAGAAGGTAAAATGAAAGGTATAAGTTATGCGGCAGGTTACACGATTGCCTATATGCTCATTGGCTTGGCGGTCATATTGTTTGGATTTACTGCTGATAATAGTCATTCAGCAACACCCAACCCGATTTGGGCCATCGTATTTATAGTATTTGGCATATTGTTGATTTTTCTAGGATATAGAAGTTGGAAAAAACCTAAAGACGAGGTGGATTCTAAACAACCGTCTCGTCTTTTTGCGGCTTTAGATAAAATGTCCCCTTTAAAAGCTTTTGCTACTGGGCTTGTCGTATCTGTCATCAATTTCAAAAACTTAGCTCTGTTTTTAACAGCAGTATCAGTAGTTTACATGAATAGCTTTGACCTCATTTTAAAGTTAATCAATGTAATTCTCGTGGCAATTGTATTTTGTATTGCAGTTATTATTCCTGTATTCATCACTCTGATTATTCCCCAAAAATCAACCCTATTTCTTCAAAAAATCAAACAAAGTTTAGATGCAAAAAGTCATTCGATTAGCATCTGGATGCCCTTAATCTTTGGGCTTATATTTATTATTAATGGACTTATCAAAATATTTCAATTATGACAAATTCCCAACCGCTTATCCTTCCATTTTCTGCTATTCGAGCCAATGACCTTCCTTTAGTAGGTGGTAAAGGAGCCAATCTAGGAGAAATGACCCATGCAGGATTTCCTATTCCAACAGGTTTTTGTCTAACTACAATTGCCTTCAAAAAATTCATGGACTTGTCTGCTAAAGCCAATGAAGTTTATGAAATATTGGATACAATTACTAGTGAAGATTTAGAGAAAGTCCGAACAATAGGGGAGTCCATTCGTCAAAAATTACTTGATGCACCAGTTCCTGATGATATAGCTACTATATTTAAAAAATATTGGGAAGAATCAGGAACGGATTTGGCTTATTCTGTTCGCTCTAGTGCTACAGCAGAAGATTTACCAGATGCTTCATTTGCTGGACAGCAAGATACTTATTTAAATGTCATTGGAGAGGCAAATCTTTTAGATGCGATTAAGCGATGTTGGGTTTCTTTGTTTACAGATCGGGCTATTTTGTATCGCCACCAACATCATTTCGATCATCGAGATGTTCAACTTTCTGTTGTAGTACAAGCTATGGTGCAATCAGAAAAGTCAGGTATTCTATTCACCGCAGATCCCCTTACAGGACATCGACATACTTTATCTATTGACGCTAGTTTTGGATTAGGAGAAGCTTTGGTTAGTGGTTTGGTCAATCCAGATGCCTATCAGGTGAATAAGTTAAAACGGACGATTATTCAGCGTCAAATTGCAGAAAAAGAGGTCGCTATTTTTTCTGAAAAAGATGGAGGTACCCGAACCGAAAAATTAAGTGAAATACAGCGTAAGGAAACAGTATTAAGCGATGAACAAATCTTAGAATTAAGTGATATAGCCTGTAAGATTGAAACCCATTATGATGCTCCACAAGATATAGAATGGGCATTTGCTAATAATCAATTTTACATCCTTCAATCTCGTCCAATTACCTCCCTCTACCCAATTGATAAGCTTCAATCGCCAGATGGTAGTTTACAGATTTATTTTAGTTTTGGACACCAACAAATGATGACCAAAGCCATGTCACCATTAAGTCTATCTACTTTTCAATGCATTTTTCCATTTGGTCGCTCTGAAGGAAAATATGAGACAACTATTGTACATCAAAATGGCGGTCGTTTATATTTAAATTTAACTGAAGCACTTCGACATCCTTTTCTTCATAAAATGGTTTTTACAGTCATAGGACAATTTGATGCATTGGGTCCTAAAACACTTCAAAAAGCCATGCGTCATGAAGAATTCAAACATCCTCATAGCATTAAAATTCCTTTTTCTTTTATGAAAAATGGTCTTGGCATCGCTGCTAAAGTCATGCATTCATTATGGTTCCAAAATTTAGACGGTTTTATCCCTAAAATCAACCTAATAAAGGCAGAATATTTAAAAGGAGTAGCAAAAGAAATAGATCGTTTACCCAATGGCAAAGCTAAAATTCAACATGTTTTAGATAATTTTAGTAGGATGATTCCTGTCGCATTGAATTGGATACCCAAGTTCGTTGCGTCAGAATTGGCTAAACGAATGCTTGGCAAATTGGCAAGTACTGCTGATCCTGCTGATTTGGATGCGGTCAGTTTGGGGCTTGCTGGTAATGTAGTTACAGAAATGAATTTAGCAGTAGGAGATTTGGCAGATACGGCACGTCAGCATCCTGATATTTGTCAAGCTTTTCAGAATTTGGATAAAGGTAGCCAAGCTTGGTTAGAACAGGTAGCCAATAGTAGTGGTTCTGATGCTTTTCTTTCAGAATGGAACAATTTTCTTACAAAATATGGTGCTCGTGGCCCTTCTGAAATTGATATTATGGTACCTAGATGGGTAGAAGAACCCTTACCATTACTACAAATGATTGCTGGCTATTTACAAAAAGAACCAGGCAGCCATCGTAAACAGCATCACAAACTAGAAGAACAACGCCAAGCAGCTAGTAAAAAAGTATTGGCAGAAGCGAGTAAGGGATTATTTGCTTGGCTAAAAAAGCCGCTGGTCAAAAGACTGTTATATGTTATTGAGCAAGTGGGGGGATTGAGGGAACATCACAAATTCATGGCGATTCAAATACTGTTGATTGCTAAAAAAATGTTGAAAGATGTTAGCCTCGAATTGACAGAACAGCAAAAAATAGCACATCCTGATGATATTTGGTTCTTATCTTGGTCAGAATTATTAACCATCTGGGAAGATACAGCCAGTAAACAGGAAATAATTGATAAAAGAAAAGAAGACCTCAAAAGATACCAGAAATTAAATCCTCCTGTAGTAATTACTAGTGATGGAGAGACTCCAATTGTTCAATATGAAATAGCTGATGTGCCTGAAGGTGCGCTGGTAGGTAATCCAGTATCTGGAGGTGTTGTAGAGGGTATGGTTAAGCTTGTTCACGATCCTCATGTGGAAGTATTGAAGCCAGGTGAAATACTAGTAGCCACATTTACCGATCCAGGTTGGACACCGCTTTTTATTAATGCTGGTGGACTCATTTTAGCAGTTGGAGGAATTATGACACATGGTTCCGTTGTGGCTAGGGAGTATGGCATACCTGCTGTTGTTGGAGTTCGTGATGTAATGGATAAGTTAAAAACTGGACAAAAGGTACGTGTGGATGGTGATCGGGGAATTATTGAAATTCTGGAAGACTA
>JAHDFT010000413.1 GCA_020628015.1 Bacteroidota bacterium | reverse complement strand
TTAACACCCAAAACCCAAATCAAGAAAATCCCTAAATCCTATAATCAAGATTCAAAAAGGAAAGCAAAAAGCCTTCAAAATAATTAATTTTTCAAGGGCTAAAACTATCTATAACTCAATAATGACAAGCGGTTCATCCCCCTAGCCCCCTTCAAAGGGGGAAGTAGTATATCGCTTATATGACTAAGTATTTGGTGTGATGATTAATAAAACAATGCGGCTCGAAATTGCTGATAATTAAACCATCTTCCCCACAGGCAAAGTCAATCTAAAAACCGTTCCTTCGGGGGAGGTATCTGCCAATTGAATCTTTCCCTTATGTTTCTCCATCACCCGATTACAAATAGACAGCCCCAAGCCCGTTCCTTTATACTCCGAAATGGTATGAAATCGTCGAAAAGGGGTAAAAAGCTCTTTGATATGCTCCTCCTTAATACCAATACCATTATCTTTAATATACACATAGTGCTGCAATCGTTCTGTTGTCCCCCAAATCTTAATCATTGGTCGATGTGTCTCTTCTTTAGGCTGATATTTAATGGCATTAGAAATCAAATTATGAAAAACCGTTTTGAGGATATGGGCATCCCCATAAATCGTAGGTAAATCCTCCACAATCACCTCCACCTGCTTTTCACTAATATCAAACCGAAATAAAAGCAATACCTCCTCAATCAATTCTCGAAGCACTATCATCTTACATTGTATTTCATCCACCTCAATCTTAGAATAAACCAATAAATCTTCAATCAAGACATTCATGGATTCTGCTGATTCAGAGATAAAACTCAGATATTCTGCAAGCTCTGCTTCTTCCTTTGTTTTTAATCTTTTCATTACTAAATCTGCAAAGGAATTAATTCGTCTTAAGGGAGCCTTTAAATCATGGCTCATAATATGGGAAAAGGCAACCAAATCCTCATTCTTTCCTTGAATCTGTTGGGCATAAGTATCCGTCTCTTTATACTTTTTTCGCAACTCTTGATTTAATGTTTTGAGCTTTTTATCTTGGTTTTCTATAAAAATAGATAGTATAAGGGGAATTAGCGTGAGGGTAAATACTTGAACAAACTTGATAATATTTTCAGGGTACTTATAGTCCATAAGAATACCAGGAATAAAAAAGGTTAAGGCACAAAAGGCAGCATATACAAAACGATTGGCTTTGCCTGTCAAAATAATGATATAAATGATTTCAAAACTAAGTAAAAACCAAAGACAACTTTGAAATGGAAGTTTCAATATAAATACAACACCAGCAAATATAATAGGAATACCATAGGCGGTGATTAATATAGACGTTTCATAATTTTTCTTGACAAAAAAGAACATAGATAATAAATAGACGCTTATTTCTGCAAGATTAATGTAGGTAACGTATATGGGAAAGTTAAAATACCTAAAAATAGTGACTATAAAGGTTTGCACTAATAGAATAACGATAATTAACAAATGGGCATTCTTTGTTAATTCTTCTAAAGATTGAGAATTGGTTATTTTGTGGTATAGGTTGATCATTTTGTATAGTCTACTTTTCTATTTCATCCACCATCAAAACAATTATTGTACCTGATCAGTTTAGACACAATTTAGATTAATCACATAAAATATATAGACATCGCTTTATCAATAGTAATGACTGTAAAACAGCGTGTATCTTTTAACCTTGATTCACTTGATTAGGATGGTTATATATAATTCATACCCAATTCATTTTTTCCCCTAATAAATCCTCCAATAATGCCACATCTTCTTGGCAGACGGACATAATATATGCTCGGTCTGCTTGACTTAATTCGGGGAGGTCTTCGATTTTGCTCATATTCCAACGGTCATATAATTTTTTGATGCCTGTTTTGCGGAGACCGTGGATGAGGGGAGACAAACCCCGATCAATCAACCATTCATAGACTTTGCCGTAGAGCTTGGCAATACGGATGGAGCGAATGGAACGGGCGGCATTGACGGAGGAAGTGGTATTTGGTGGTATAAAATTAGGATCGACTTCTAGGAATTGATAGAGGGCTTTGGTCGTTTGTTCGGGATGGGATTTGAGTGCTTCTTGTTGGATGACCATGATTTGCTCTTTGGGAAATAGTTTGTAATAACGTTGTAATTGCTCGCCATATTTACTTTTGTCAATGATTTCTGCTTCTTCTCGGATGAGCTGGGAGAAAGGTCTTTTTTCGATGTGTTGGAAATAACGGAGCATGAGGTAATGAGAGAAAGCCCGTTCTGCTGGATGTCGAATGGCAGCAATTAGCTTGACATGAGGGGCATGAGTGTATATCCGTTGGGCGGCTTCAGGGCAATATAAATAGACCGTTGCAAATTCTCCGAGCTTAGATTTTACAGAACAATGGTTGAAATGACTATAATACCAATTCCAATCCTTATCTTTATACTTTGATTGTAAATGAGGGAAGGCATAACTGACTCGCTCATTAAAATATTGAATCTCTTTGGGTTCTGACAAGCATATTTCAGGATGTGCAGCTAGTAGACTGGCAATCTTGGAGGTGCCGCACTTGGGCGCACCAATGCCGAGAAAGTGAAGTTGTTGCTTGTTGGTATTCATCTTTTGATTGTTTTCCAGACAAAATTAAGGCATTTTCTAAAAAACGATATGAATAAAGTCATTATTTTCAATCCTTTTAGTGCCAAACGGGGCTATCGTATTCCTAATTCGATCTTGCAGGTGGGGGCTTCGATACATGATCAATACGATTATGTATTTGTGGATGGTAATCGGGAAAAAGATCCTTGGCCGACTATTGAGGCTTATTTGAAGACGGGGGAATATAAGTATTTTGGTTCGACGGTGATGCCTGGACCGCAATTGCAACAGGCGATTCCTTATTCTAAGCGTATTCGAGAGCAGTTTCCACAGGTGACTATTATTTGGGGCGGCTATTTTGCCTCAAATCAGCATAAAACGGCTTTAGCTTCAGGCTTTGTGGATTTTGTGATTAATGGGCCAGGGGATAAGGCTTTTCCTCAATTGCTTGATGCCTTAGAAAATAATACGCCTTATGAGTTGATTCAAAATTTGATTTATCCGCTAGATGGAGAGCCTGTTAAGAATGCTAAGGCGCATCTTTATGACCAAGATAAATTGCCTGATCTGCCCTACGATCACCTCAATAGTTTTTATCCGATTGAGGGTTATTTGGCAAAAACTTTTCTCGGTTCTAAGACGATTTCTTATCATTCGAGTATTGGTTGTCCCTTTAAGTGTTCTTTTTGTGCGGTGGTGCCGATTTATGAGGCAAGATGGCGGGCAAAGTCGGCGGATTTGGTTTATAAGGATATTAAATATTTGAAGGAGAAATATGGGGGAAATGCAGTAGAGTTTCACGATAATAATTTCTTTGTCTCTCAAAAACGAGTCGTTGAGTTTTCTAATTTGATGATGAATGAGGGCATGAATTGGTGGGGAGAAGGTCGGATTGATACGATTAATAAATATACGGATGAATCCTTAGCTTTGATGCGAAAGGCAGGTTGTCGGATGATTTTCTTTGGCGCAGAAACAGGGAATGATGAGATTTTGAAGCAAATGGATAAGGGAGGCACGCAAACGAGCCAACAAATCAAGGATTTTGCTGCTCGGATGAAGCGGTTTGACATTATTCCTGAATATTCCTTTGTATTGGGAATGCCTGCGGATACGCCAGAGCAGGTCATGAAGCAGATTGATGGGGATATTGCCTTTATTAAACGCATCAAGGAGATCAATCCTGATACGGAGATTATTATTTATGTCTATAGTCCTGTGCCAACGGAGGGATCGGATTTGTATGAGCAGGTGAAGGCGGCTGGTTTTAGTTATCCCGAAAAGTTGGAGGATTGGTTAGCTCCTGACTGGCTCAATTTTGACCTCCGCAAAAACCCACTTACTCCTTGGCTTACGCCTGAAATGATCGACAAGATTAAGAATTTTGAAACGGTCTTGAATGCTCGTTTTCCAACGGTTTCTGATTTTAAGTTGACCAGCTTGCAGCGTCGGGTGATGAGTGGTTTGTCTAAGGTGCGTTATCAAAATGATTGGTTTAGCTTTCCTTATGAGTTAAAGGTTTTACAGAAATATTGGTTGCGGTATCGTCAGCCAGAGATTGAAGGGTTTTAAAGGAGAAGTTATAGATGTTCTATTTAAAAAAAATATCGCCTTTACTCAAACGAGTCTACAAGGCTTATGCTAGTCGTCAGCATCAATTAACTTACAAGGGTTTGCAGATCACTGTTTTACCAAGTGTTTTCCATCCACAAATATTCCTGAGTACCCAAATTTTTGCCCATTTCCTAGATAAGCAATCCCTTAAGGATTTAAAAATACTAGAATTGGGGGCAGGAAGCGGCACCTTATCCCTCCTTTGCGCTAGACAAGGAGGCTTTGTCACCGCCTCAGATATTAATCCTGCTGCTGTGGACAATGTGCGCTTAAATGCCACACAAAATAATTTGACTATAACAGCCATTCAATCAGATTTATTTAATGATTTAAGTGGTCAACAATTTGACCGTATATTGATTAATCCACCTTATTATCCTAAAGATCCTGCCCAAGATTCGGAATATGCTTTTTATTGCGGAGCTGATTTTGGGTATTTCAAAAGGCTTTTCTCTACAGTAGCGCAACATCTCGAAGATCGTCAACAATCCAAAGTCTGGATCATCCTTTCTGAAGACTGTGCTTTAGAACGCATTGCCTTAATTGCTCGGTCTAATGGCTGGTGGATGCGCTTGGTGTGGGAAGAGATAGTGCTTGGGGAGAAGAATTATATTTTTGAATTGGGGTGAGCTTTGTTTTTCCAATATTAGGTAGTTAAATTCTCTTAATTTTACGTCTAACTTTTTAATGAATCAAAGAGTTCAACATTAAGAAATTAAGAGAAGAATTAAGGGAGAATAAACCTTAATTTCT
>JAHDFT010000412.1 GCA_020628015.1 Bacteroidota bacterium | reverse complement strand
CCCATCTTCAAAAACACAGGAAAAGTCACTATCAACTTTTCTGCATCTCCCCAAGCTCGCTTCAAACTAGGTAAAATTTCATCAATAGGATTCACCCCATTCTGCCTGATATAATGCTGAACCGCAGACCAAGTACTCAAATAACCCACTAGGTGATCAAAAGTCCAATTCGTTACAATGGTAAATTCCTTTTCTTGGACATCTTCCCAAGGAAATGGAATTAAACTGTATTTTGTATCAATATGTTGTCGTTCTTTATCCCAATAAGCACCTGTTGTATGCTGATAAAAGTAGCGAATCACATCATCTACTGCTTCATTTATGCTTAGTAAACCATAACCCCAAATGGCAATTCGAGTACCTGGACGACTTACCCGTCTTACTTCAGCACAAAACATATTGTGATTAAACCAATGAATTGCCTGAGCAACAGTAATTAAATCTATTGACTGCCGAAAATAAGGCGTATCTTCTACTGGACAAACCTCATAGGCAATATTATCCCGTTGAATGGCATTCTTAATTTGTTCATTGCTCATATCACTCGCATAAACCTGTTCAAAATGATCTGCCAGTACATTGGCTACTTGTCCATTACCTGTACCACAATCCCAAGCACATTGCTTATTTGGTGTCTGGCTCAAAATAAAATCATATAAATCTTTAGGATATACAGGTCGAAATTGAGCATAAAGCGGAGCTTGTTTGGAAAAATTATCTTTCATCACTTTTTAAGACAAATATAAGGAATAAGTAAAAAATAGATTCCTTCATATGCTTTATTTTGTTCCATTACTTGCTAATTAGTAACGAGTGAAAAATAAGTTCTCGATTTTGATTAGGAAAATTTGACACTAGACAAGGCAAAAAAACGTAGGTACTATAGAGCATTATCGAGGCTTTTTAACGAAGTATAGGCTTGGATTTAGCAAGCAAAATGAGGAAATTATTTTTTGACTGTTACTTAAACAAATTAGATACTAGATGAGGCAAAAAACATAGCCACTATAGCATCTTTAAAAGATAAGTTGTTAACAAAATGCGCCAATAAGTTTATCAATCAAAATGATACAATTACTTTTATCTGTTCTTTAAATACAACAACTCTTCTCTCTAACACTCTCAAAAAAAAACTCTACGTAACTAATGGATTTATTGGGCTGGTTATAAAACAGCACCAATAAATACGGCAAAAAATTATTTAAACAAAAAAACATACTAAAAAATAATTTTATATAATATTGGTTGATTACCTGTACTGTTACATTACAAAACAATTTTATTTTAGAGTATTGTGAAAAAACATCTCAAAATAAAGAATATATGATAGGTAATTTTGATACGTCACTTTTTTATCGTATATTCATTTAAATTTGGTCGTTATGACTGAAATCTATTTATTTAGTTATTACCAATATACGCCGTGGACAATACATTACAAACTAAAAAACAGGGAGTTCAACAAGGAACATCCCAATTTTTCCAATCAAAAGGTTCTGGGACTTTCTTTGGAGTTACCCAACAAAAATCCTTTTTTGGAAATACTGCTCAAAGAAAAACAGATGAAAGTTCTGCAAATAATGAGTCATCAGAGTTAGCAGAAACAAGCCAAATGAAGTCTGAAAAACAGACTGCTGGAGGTGCTGGTGCCTCTGGTGATAATGGTGGCAATAATACCCCACTTGTTCCTTACCAATTCAAAAAATCAGACGCATCCACCAGTTCTGGTGGTGGAGATTCCTCCAATAAGTTGCCTCCCCTTGTCCAATTAAAAATGGAGGGGGCTATGGGCAGAGATTTCTCTGATGTAAATATAACTACAAATTCTAGTAAAGCCACCGAAATGGGGGCAAAAGCTTTTACACAAGGAAAAGATGTCCATTTTGCGCCTGGACAATTTAAGCCTGATACAACCGATGGGCAACGATTAATTGGGCATGAGTATGCTCATGTTAAGCAACAAGAAGAAGGCAATGTACAACCTACTACACAAACAAAACAAGGTGCTCCTGTCAATGATGATCCTGGTTTAGAACGCCAAGCAGATGTAATGGGAGATAAAGCCGCAAGTTTTAATCCATCAGGAAGTACTATTCAGAAAAAATCAGCTAAATCATCTCCATCAAGTGGAGGAACAAGTCAAATGAAATCAGCCATCCAAATGAAACCAAAGCCTGGAGCAGAGCCAGCAATGGAAGAGCCAGCCGCAGAAGGTCCAGTTGCTGAAGCACCTACCAAGCAAATGGCTGGTGGAGCTGCTGGTGATCCTGGTGCAGGTGGTGGTGCCCCTCCAGCTGATATGGGAGGTGGCGGCGGTGCTATTGGCGGCGGCGGTGGAGCTGTCGGTGGTGGCGGCGGAAGTAGTAAAGGTGGTGGAAAGAAAAAAATGCCAATGCTAGGTGGTGGCGGTGGAGCCGCTGCTGGACCTGTAGCAGCAGGTGGTGGAGAAGGCGGAGCTGCTGATGGAGCTTATGATGTAGCAGGTGGCGGTGGTAGCGTTGCAGAATATTTACGCAAAATGTCTGAAGGCAAACTTAAAGAGGCCAAAGAAAAAATTAAAGGCTTAGGAAAAAAACATAAGAAAGCAGATCCTGCAAAGAAAAAGAAAGTAGATTCGGAAAAAGCAGCAGTAGCTCCTTCTAAAGAAGGTCAAGCCAAGTCAAATACCCAACAGGTGGACACTTCTAGTAGGAAGCAAAAGCCTAAGACCAACAAAGAAAAAGCTAAGAGTAATTTCAAAAGTAAACTCAACAGTAGTTTACCTAAAAAAGTAAAAGACGTACTCAAATTTAAGAAGAGTAAAAAAGCAAAGAAAATAGGTAAAGCCGTTATGGATGTCATTGCAGTTGACAAAAATAAGGTAATGGATACCTATAAGGAAATGAAAAAACGACCTAGTCCTAAACCAAATGCCAAATCAACTCCGATGCCTAGCTTGGAAAAACTAGAAGCTACGCCTCCAATGAATTTAGGTAAAGGGTTAGTTCCTGAACTTAAAAAAGAACATACTGACTTTTCAGAATACACTTCTAAGTCAGATAAGGCACTTAAAGATCAACAACTTACAGATGAGCATTTGAACATGGTTACTTTTGGTGATCTAGCACAAGCAAGAGAATCCAGAGCAGAAATAAAAACCAAATCAAAGTCAGCAACTAATGAGGCGAATAAAGTACGTCAAGAAAAACTAGGTAAACTTGATCAAGATCTACAACAAGAGGAGCAGAAAGGAAGAAAGGAGATGTTGGCAGAACGAGAAAAAGAACTCAACTTAGCGAGAGGTAAACAAACCAAAGCTAAAGGTGATTTTGAGCAAACGAGAGGGGATGTTACCAAACATATCAACAATATATATGACAGCGCAAAATCTAAGGTAGAGCAAAGACTTAAAAACTTAGAAGGTGCTGCTTTCAAGAAGTTTGAGCAAGGACAAGCCGCAGCGACTAAGAAGTTTGAAGATAATGTGGATAGCCGCATGAGTGCTTTGAAGAAAAAGCGATACAAAGGCTTCAAAGGTAAATTGCGCTGGGTGAAGGATAAGATATTGGGTATTGGTAGTGTGAAAGAAGTGAAACAGTTAATTGATGAGGAAAGAACGACTTATGTCAGTACTATTGATACTTTAGTAGAAGAAATATCTAGAAACAATGAAAAAGTCATCAATGAGTGTCGCCAAACAATTGATGATGCCAAGAAGAAAATTGATGAGTATGTAGATGGTTTACCAGCAGACCTCAAAGCTGTTGGAGAAAAAGCCGAACAAGAGATTGACAAAAAATTAGATGACCTTGAAAAGAAGGTCAACGAAAAAGAACAGGACTTACAACAAAAATTAGCTGAAAAAAGAGAGGAAGCCATCAAAGCAATTGATGAAAAGATTGCGAAGATGAAGAAAGAAATGGGTGGCTTATTATCTAAACTAGTCAATCTACTATTAGATGCAGCCCTCAAATTCTTGAGATGGGCATTGAAATCTGCTGGTTTAGATCCTGAGCCAATTATTGCTACGATCAGAAATATCGCAGATGCCATTATTAAGATTGTCAAAAATCCTGTAGGGTTCCTCAAAAACTTGATCTCTGCTGTTGGTGGTGGATTCAAACAGTTTGGTGCCAATATCAAGGAAAATCTAATGGCTACCATTGGTCCTTGGTTGACTGGAAAACTAGGTGTAGGAGGAATTGAATTCCCAGCAAAGTTTGATATGAAAGGCATCATGAAAATGGTTCTTTCTGTATTAGGTGTCAGTTGGTCGAATATTAAGAATCTATTCAATGAGCAAATGGGAGGAGACTTCATTGGCAAAATTGAAAGTGGCGTAGGTATGGTACAAGGATTTGTACAAACATCTGCCGAAAGTAGTGGAGAAGGTGGTGGAAGTGCTATGGAATCCATTAAATCAATGGGTGAAGATAAGCTCAAAGAGAAGATGACCGAAAAGGTTGGCGCACAAAGAATGGGACAATTAGAAATGGTTGTCAAATTGGTGAAAGATGTGATGAATGAAGGTCCTAGTGCTATCATTGACTTTGTGAAGGAAGAAGGTAGTGAATTGAAGGCAATGGGTATGGAGGCATTAGGAGGCATCAAAGAAATGGTGATTGGTGGTATCAAAGATTGGGTCAAGAAAAACTTAATCGAAAAAGGTATTCAAAAAATTATCTCCTTCTTAGTTCCTGCTGGTGGAATCGTTGAAGCGATTATTGGTATCTATAAGTCCATTACATTCTTCTTAGAAAATCGAGCTGGTCTTAAACAATTAGTTTCTTCTGTTATTGGTGCATTAGGAATGGTGGTTAATGGTAATGTGGCTGGTGCTGCTGCCAAGATCAAGGATTCTATTATGTTGGCTATTCCATTGTTACTCGACTTCGTAATGAAGCTCTTGAACTTGAATGGTATATTTGAAGCGGTTAAGAAAACGATTGGTAAGGCAGTTACTGCCGTGAATGGCTTTATTAAGAAGGT
>JAHDFT010000411.1 GCA_020628015.1 Bacteroidota bacterium | reverse complement strand
GAGCTTAATCTTTAAGCCTTTTTGCTCAAACTAAACGGTATCTCCCTCAATCTCTCCCCAGTCAACCTATAAACCGCATTCGCAATCGCTGCACCAATTGGCCCAAGTGGTGGCTCACCAATTCCCCCAGGCGTTCCTGTACCTTCCAGCAAGACCACATCAATTTCTTTGGGGGAATGCTTCATCAAAGCCATATCATAAGGGCCATAAATCGTTGGCTGGATGGTATTGTCCTTAATATACATACGCTCGAACATAACCGCACTCATGCCCATAATAATACAGCTCTCACATTGCGCCTTCACCTGATCTGGATTGACCACCAAACCCGCATCTATCGCACAAGTCACCTTATGTACCTTGATTTCATTATTTTCTATAGAAACCTCCGCAATTTGAGCGCAAGGGGTATTCACATCTGTAGAACAAGCAAAGCCCATTGCTCGTCCATCAACAATTTCATCTGTATAATTGGCTTTTTCGGCAGCAGCTTTAATGGTATTTTTTAGACGTTTGCCTGCTTTATCATTGCTGATATGCGCTAAACGGAATTCTACTGGGTCTTTTTTGGCTTTGATGGCCAATTCATCCATAAAACTTTCAATGGCAAAAGTATTGGCTAGTAAACCTAGTGAACGCCAAGAACTGGTCGGGAAGGGGAGGTCATTCATCCAGCAAACGGTTCTGATATTTGGAATGTCTGAATATTGAATCATGCCACCACGCCAAGAACCAGGGTCAGAGCCTACGATTTTAGGGATGATGGATGGTAGATTACCCCATACTACTGTACCACTTGCTACTTGATGCTCCAACGCTTCGATTTTGCCATCCTCCGTAAGCGTTGCTCGTAGTATATTATGTGTTGGTGGGCGCATGGGGTCATTTTGAAATTCTTCCTTGCGATTAAAAAAGCACTTTACTGGTTTGCCTGTTACTTTTGACATTTTAGCGGCTGCTAGTGCATTAATATCCTGTTGTCTACGTCCAAATCCCCCTCCCAGATATTCGGAAGTTAGGGTGACATTTTCGGGCTTGATGTCTAGGTATTTGGCGATGTATCGGGCTAGTGATCTTGGTCCCTGTGTAGCCATACGTGCTGTTACCTTATCCCCATCCACAAAAACCGTTGCTCCACAAGGCTCCATTTGTGCATGAGCACCCAATGGACTCCTAAACTCTGATTGAATCACCTCCTCATTATTTTTGAAGGCATTTAAGGCGTTCCCTTCTTTTTGAATGACATAATCTTTGCCATTGCCAACGGTAATTAATTTATCAATATCTTCTTGTTGCCAGACCTTCCCCTCATTCCATTCTACCTGAATGGCTTTTTTGGCATTTTCGGCTTCTATAAAACTATTCGCAGCCACACCAATAAACTCTTTTTCATTGAATACTTTGAGAACACCAGGCATTTTTTCAGCAGCACTTGTATCTACACTTTTGGCTGTGGCTCCTATAGTTGGGGGATGTACCAATGCGCCATAAATCAGATCAGGAAAATGGGCATCCATACCGAAAACGGCTGTACCTAATACCTTTTCCTTTAAATCGACACGAGGGACAGGTTTCCCTACATATTTGTAATCTTTAGGGTCTTTAACTTTGACCTTTTTAGGAATCGACCATTTTTCAACGCCTTCTACAGCTTCGGCATAGGTCATGGTTTTTTCTCCAGCAGAAATAAGCCCATCTTTTACAGATAAACGACTAATATCAAGTCCTAACTTTTTAGCTGCGGCTCCTTTAATCATCTCTCGCATGGCTGCGGAAAGCTCTCGTAAAGGTTCCCATAAACTAAGCATAGATAAGGAACCACCTGTGGCTGCTCTATCAGAATGTGTATACGTTGAAGGGGCATTTTTGACAATGACTTGATTGATATTGACCTCCATTTCATCGGCTACAATTTGTGCCAGCCCTGTAAAAATACCTTGTCCCATTTCTACTTTGGGGCTATAGAAAAAAACTTTATTGTCTTTGGTGATTTCAAACCAAACCATAGGATCTTTTTTACTACCGAAATAAGGTGGTTCGGCAGTATTGGCTAACCCTGCTATACGCCTTTGGAGTGGCGCACAGCCTACGCTTGTTCCTAGTGCTAAAATGCCTAGGGTGCTAATGCCTCCTTTGATTAAGAAATTGCGACGGGATAGGCTTGGTTTAGTTTTCATATAAAATGGTTTTGTATGTAGAAGCTATATTAATTCATGCCGATGATTGCTCGTTGGTGAACTGAATCTGTGTGGAGGTTTGTATCCTTGAATATAAGGCTCTAAAAGTTTTCCAAAATGAAGCAATTCCTTTTCTGAGTGAGGTGCGCCTATAATTTGCACCCCTATTGGAAGCCCATTTTTACTTTGTCCTAGTGGAAGGATTAAGGACGGAAGCCCTAATACACTTGCAATATAAGTAAAAGGTAGACACATATCCCAATAAGCAATTGTTTGATTGTCTACTTCAATAGGACTTCCTGTTTTGCAATGAACGAAAGCAGGGCCAACACCCATAGGACTGATTATAAAATCATAATTTTTTGGGACATGCTTATTGGTTTAGTTTAGTTTTTTCATACAACATTTTTTATATTTCTTACCACTTCCACAAAAACAAGGCTCATTTCGACCAATTTTAGGGATCTCTTGCTTAACTAGATTAGAATACTTAGCTACCTCAGCGGTGTGTAAAGCCAATAGGCTCCTCCCATATTCTACTTTAATTACGTTATTTCTAAATAAGAGTCGATCAGATAACTCCTCATATTCCTCTTCCCATTCATCTATTACCCATTGATAACTTGTATCACTAATTTCCCCTGTAACATAATTGTATTCAAAATCACGAAGCTCTTGATCCTCGTTTTTTAAGACTACATTTATATCATTGCATTTACAATCCATATCTTTACAGTATTCTGCTATTATATAATAAACTTTATCATTTTTTTCTATGAAAAATGGTTCGCACTCTGGAAAAATTTCTTCAAAAGTAATCCTTAATTCTGGACTAGCTATGTGTTGTTCTGAAAATTCGTAAGTGCCTTTATATTTTTTATGGAGATCACTAGACTTTATTATAATTCGTTTATCTGCTAGATAAAATTCGTATAGTAATTGCCAGTCAGCCTGAGTCAGCTTGGATGCAAATAATTGATCCCATTTATATTGAGGCTGTTTGGCTCCAAATAATTGCTTCCATTTGGAAGTTATACTATTTTCTTCTAGGTCTATCGAATCACAGACTTTCTGAGTTTTTACATTGACACGTATTTTCCCAATCGACTTTGAACTATTTTTATTTTTTTGAGTAAGAATATTAATGTTCAATTCTCCACAAGCACAATATGGATTGTCACAAGCATTCAATCTAAAATAGTATGGTTCTTTTTGCCCTTCAAAGTGAATCCTTGGGGTTTCATCTTTTTCTATATCAAATTTTAATAAGTTTGGCGTATCCATTTTAATAAAATTAAGATTGTTATTTTTCTTGTAATACTGACCCAAATTTCAGCAATCCCTCATTCACCATTTTCACAGCCCCCTCACCAGTAGTCGTCGCACCACTTATGCCATCAATTTGGTGTTGCCCTTCAATAATCTTTTTGGAGTCTTGCAATAAGGAAAAGGTATTGCTAGAATGCTCAATTGTTTTGTCAAAAAATTGTTTCTCCCATTTATCTTCCTTTATTTTTGATCCAATACTTGGTGTTTCTCCGAGATGATCAAACTCCACTTTAGCAACTTTATTTGCTGTCAAATTTACTAAAATATATCCATAAATATTATCCCACATACCTTTTCCTACTGTTGGGATAATGGCTAAGGAATCCTTGTTGTGATAGAAAATTAAGTTTAGATTGGGCTTTGGCTTGCTCCTTTCTTGAAATAATATTTGTAGGGCTTCACTTTCATTGATGCTTTGTAAATCTCCTTTGGCATTAAGTTGATGAAAGCTTAATAATTGATGGAGTTCTGTAGAAGTGCCAGGAGTAATTTCTAGTAGATTAACTATTCGTTTTTGAACCCTATTTTTACGTTCTTCATAACCACTATCTGACATTGCAGGAGGGGTAGACATGGGAGATAAAAGAGCGTAGAGAAATCCTATTGTAAATAGTAGTGCAAAGAATAGTATTAAGCCTATAAGTATTCGATTGTTGTTTTTGCTGTGCTTTTTTTCCATAATGATGGGTAATTTTGTTTTGTGAATTGGGTTATTCTTGACGGGCAATTGTAGTTCGATAATACAATTCTTCCATACTTAGGCTGATGTTCAATGAGGTGAATGGTATGATTTGATCTAAGCCTTCATATCTGGTTATCCGCCATAAATCACTATTCTCCTGTTTATAATAAACATCTACAATATACCTTGTTTGTTCGATAAGTACATATTCCTTAAAAGAGGGGATTTTTTGATAAATATGAAATTTATCTCCTCGATCATATTCTGCAGTTGACTTGGATAATACTTCTACAATTAATACTGGATTCGTAACAGCATTTTTATCTGTTTCTGCTGTTGTTATATCTCCACAAATCACCATTGAATCTGGATAAACATAGCTGTTTTTTTGAGCAATGTGTAGCTTGACATCCGTATTGAATGGTAAACATTTGGAGCCTTTTTTATCTAATTGTTTTCTTAATCCTGCATAAAGATTGCCACAAATCAAACCATGATTTAAAGTCCCACCTGCTAGGGCATAAATTTTTCCATTATGAAATTCATACTTCGCATTTTGTGTCCTTTCAATTTGAAGGTATTCTTCAACGGTTAATATAGGAGATTTTTCTAATTTCATGTTTTGAATTTATGATTGCATTTTACTGTATTAACAAAGTTAAGTTTTTTGAGTTGTTTTATTTCCGAAATTCCACATAAAGTACAGGGATGTGTTTCAATAAGAAACTGCCAAAAGGAGCCGACCAAAGATTGACATCATTGAAGTGTTTGACGACGGTTTTAT
>JAHDFT010000410.1 GCA_020628015.1 Bacteroidota bacterium | reverse complement strand
CTCATTACTTCACATACTGAATCTTCTTCGTCACCTTACCAGACACCGTACTAATTTCCAAAACATACAAACCACTAGGCAAATCCTGTTCTGGATGCCATTGCAAAGTCGTTGTACTATTCGGTTGGAATAAGGAAGGATCAAAGACTTTCACCACCTGTCCCAGCGCATTATAAATCTGTACCAAAACTTCCTCATCACCAATATCCGCCAAAGTAATCTCTATGGTAGACTGCACCGTAAATGGATTTGGATAAATAGTAATGTCCAAACTATCTGCGAAAGCCTCTTCTTCAAAACCAACAAGACCACCCAAACCAGAATCATCCTCACAGTCATTACAAATCTCTCCACCAAAAGCAGGCTCTAAGGCAAGGAAAGCCGTATAACGAGAAAGTACACGCTCATCAATACTATGTTGAATAATCTGATTCACATTTGTTGTACTATACGCTCTACTCTCCAAATCTAGGAGATAATTACCTGTCCAGATCTCCAAAGCAAGGCTATCTGTAGGAATCAAGCTCTCTTCTCCGATCACAAACTCTTGAGAGATGGGCTGATTATTGTAAAAACCAGAAAGCTCAATGGTAAAAGGAAACTCCCCATTGTATTTACCCACCTGTAAAATCGGGCTATTAATAGCAGTCGTATATAAATGATGTAAATTATAGCGATTATAACAAAAACCATCAGCCATATCTGTATGTACTTCTAAGGAGTGTGTATTAGACAAAATCAAGCCTGTCAATTCATTAAAAGCGGTTTTCTGATTGTTTTGAATTCTATCATAAACATAATGACCTTTAGTAAAGCTACTTAGGTTTTGATACAAATAATCATTACCATAATAGCGATTTCCATTGACCCAGCTACTAGGATAGGTGCTGGTACGGAAGTTGAAAATATGGAAAGGTAAGCCTGCTGGAACTTCTTCCTTCATGGCATCAATCAAAGCATTGGCTTCTGAAAGTTCCACAAAATCAGCTGAGGTAGACAATAATAAGATTTGCGTATTTTCAACCTCTTCTCCTACAAAACTGATCGCCTCATTGAGTAAATAGGGGAGATTACTATCTAAGGAGCTATTTTCTGTAATCAACTTAAAGGCAGCATTCACATTATCTGTTGTAATATCTTGCCAATTATCATTAGCCTGTTCAATCGAAAATAATTCTGAATAAAGTACATTGAATTGATCGCCTTCATAGGCATTATCTCGCAAGTATCGACTCACTTGATTAAATAAACTCGCTGTATTTTCTGTATTATCTACATTGGCTATATCTACTAAAACAAGGGTGCGTTTGGTAGGTGGTGGCGGTAAATCAACTGTTTGGGAAGGAATTAAAGCCAGTTGGTAAACATGTGTATCTGCATTATAAGTTACAAAGAAACCATCATCTATAGGGGCGATTAATGAAAAATGAATATCATCAACAATATTTCTATAGTCAAAAAAATCAACACCAGTATAGGTGTATCGACCAAAGAAATCGTCATTATCTGTAGCAAAAGTATTGCTTGGAAATTCAGTAATACTAGGCACTTTCCAATATTCATCTTGCCAAGTCACCACCTTTAAATCTACAGGTCTTTGGGATTGTTTAAGTAAATTCGTTGGAAGTGGAATACTTACCTGCTCACTATCCCAATCCACAGGAACCAAATAAGCAATTTTGACCTTTCTAGTCCCCTTACCCATCATAGGATAAACTCTCAATAAATACTGGTCATCTCCTTCTTTGGTTAAAAGCGAAGGATCTTTACGTCGGTCTACTATATCTTCATAAATCTGGGTGGCACTCCAACGGTCACGAATATCAGCTCTAACAATTTCATCTTCTACCCAAAGCCAAGAATCATAAATAATGGCACCTTTAGGCAGGTCGAAATTCATAATGACTTCTAACTGTTGATTGTCTAAAAAAACACAATTAGAAGCAGAGAATGTCAAGTATAAGCCCACTTCCATATAAGCACCATGTGGACGAATGCTGGTCGTTGCTTCTTCTATTGTTCCTGTACAGTTATTCCAGGGAGTTTGGGGATCACTAACGACAAGGTTGTTGTAAGCATTGGTATAACAAATGTTACACAAAAAGAGGAGTATCAAGGAGGGTAAAAAATTTCTCATATTAGACAGTTTTGTGAATTTTGATAAGTTATGTACTTGATGTGTTTATCAATCATTGATAATTCAAAACTAGTCTAAAATGATAGCGGATACAAAAACGAAAATCTAGGATTGTTCGTTGGAAAAATTCAACTTGTTATTTGTAAGTATTTGATTAATAGTGTTTTATGTTGATTTGAACTTAGTTGATTCTTAGTTGAAATTATATTTTATAGAAAAGCAAAAAAATCAAATCCCCCATTTTTCTAATAAAATTCCCAAACCATAGCCTCCTTCACTAGAAGAAACGACTACTGCATAAGCAGCATCGCTAATGGTCATTTGGTGGAGGGCATTGGTGGTCAATCGAGCAAAGGTGGCTGCTGTGGGATGTCCATAAGCCAGAGAACCGCCCCAATGATTGATTTGATCTAGGGAAAGGCTGCCCGTAGGTAAGGGAAGCTTGGTGATTTGTTTGGTGATGTGAGGATCTGATAAACATTGATGGATGGCAAGGATTTGGCTGGCATAAGCCTCATGTATTTCCCAAATGACAACATCATCAAAACTGAGCTGATTCTGATGAAGCAGGTGGGTAATAATGTGTACAGGCGCAAGCAATGGATGCTGGTCGGTAGGAATACTAATTTGGTAACTATCTTTTAATACTGCTTTAGGTTGATAACCCAATTCCAAAGCCTTTAATTCTTCCATTAATAAAACAGCCGCAGCCCCATCAGCCGTAAATGTTGAATTAGCGGTTGTAGTCGTCCCATCAATTTTATTGCAAATGGGAGCTAGTGTAGTAAAGTCCTTCGTTTTATTGTCATCAAGGATGCCATTATCTTTGTTAATGGCTTCAAAATCAGGAGGGAAGCAGACTTTTTCTTTAAATTGCTCATTCCATTTATTTTGTTCGGCAGCTAGAGCTAATGCATGAGAACGAGCAGCATAGGCATCCTGTTCTGCTCGACTAATTTGACACAAATCTGCTAGGCGATCTGCTTGTTCATCTAAGGAGAGGGTATTGCTTAGGTCTTTATGTTCTAGTAACTTAGGGCGGAAATCGCTAGGCCGAATATTTGCCGCAAAGCGAATATAATCTGTAAAACCTTCCATCTGTTGTAGGCTCAATAGTTTTTTCTGCATTTTTCTAGGGAAAATGACAGGCGTATCCGAAATACACTCCGTTCCTCCAGCAATCGCCACCTTAGAACGTCCCAAACGAATCGCATCAGCCGCCTGCACCAAAGCCATTCCTGCCGAAATATCCGCCATAGCGATGGTTTGACAAACCGTTTCAAAAGGCAGCCCTGCAAACAATGCGCTATCTCTAGCGACATTCTCCGTCTGTGGATGCCGAATGACATTCCCCATAATGACCTGTTCTATAACACTTTCGGTCAAAAAATTACGGTCAATAAGTCCTCTAATGGCAACTTTACCCAGTTGATAAGCCATTAAACTCTTGAAAGCACTCCCTGTTCGGGCAAAAGGCGTTCGACAAGCATCAATGAGAACAGGTTTCATGGTTGGTTATTTTTAATTTCTTAGAAATTACACTACAAATATCATCATTATTAAAGAATCTATGAAATAGAATCGCTTTTTTCATCCTAAAACCTACTCATGATGATACGGTTCATGATTCAATATCGAAAAAGCTCGATACAATTGCTCCATAAAAAGCAAGCGGATAATTTGGTGAGAGAAGGTCATTTTAGAGAGGGATAATTTCCCATTGGCCCGCTCATGCAAAGTTTTACTAAAACCATAAGGACCACCAATCACAAAAACCACCCGTTTCAAATTGCGATTCATCAAGCTTTGAATATGTTGAGCAAATTCGAGCGAACGATATTGTTTTCCATGTTCATCCAGCAAAATAACGAAATCATTTGCTTCAATTTGTTTGAGTAATAATATACCTTCCTTATTTTTAATTTCTTCCTTTGATAAATTTTTAGTATTTTTCAAATCCTGTGTATATTGTATTTGAAAAGATAAATATCTTTTAATGCGCTTTTCATAGGTTTTTATGCCTTCTATAATATATGCATCTGTTGTTTTTCCTGTTAGTAGGAAACTTATTTTCATGTTTTTGCTTTTATTAGGTAATCAAGTTCTTATCTCAACTTTTGTTAAAAATAATGTAATATATTGATAAGCACCTTAGAATTCTAATTATTTTACTACTACATTTTACAAAATAACAACTATTATTTTGTATCATTGTTATTCTTTTAGTCAATATTTCATTTTAAAATAATTGTATAATGGGATTGCTTTCTGCAACATTGGTCATTGCCATTTTAGTGGGAGGAATCATTTTGATGGCAGTTGAAGTATTCGTTGTTCCTGGAACTAGCATTGCTGGAATTTCTGGGGTTATATTACTAGTCTTAGGTGTTGTTTTGAGTTATATAGGCTTGGGTATACCAATGGGTAATCGGATGTTGCTATTATCTGTGATTGCTAGTGTCATATTGATTGTTATTGGTTATCGAACAGTCGGTAAAAAAGGACTGGCATTAGATTATAAGCTCAAAGAAAGAGCCGTTGGCATGAATAAAAAAGTGGATGAGTTAACAAAGGTAGGAGAATTGCAAGTGGGAGATAAAGGTGTTGCTTTAGGAGACATTAGACCGCAAGGAAAAGCCATTATTAACAATCGAGTGTATGAAGTTTTTTCTGAAAATGGCTATATCTCAGACAATGATGCCCTTAAAGTGGTGAAAATTGAGGGCAGTGAATTGGTCGTTAGACAGGTATAAAATTCAAAATTAAGTAACAAGCAAAAAATAAATTCGGCATGTTTGTTCGGTTAATTTGTGGCTAGACGAGGCAAAAAACGTAG
>JAHDFT010000409.1 GCA_020628015.1 Bacteroidota bacterium | reverse complement strand
TTTTGTAAACGTTCTAAACGGCTTGTATCTGCTCCTTCCTTCTGTCCAACTTCCAATGCATGTTTAATCACTTGAAGACAGGCATCTTTTTTATCTAATTTAGCCAAAGTTCTTGCAAGAGCTTCATTATTGTAATAACGATCTTCTAATTCGACAGAACGTTCAAACCAAGAGCAAGCCAAACGAATATCCGCCTTTTTATCAGATGCTCGAAGTAAGCCCCATGCTTTTCTTGCAATAAAAGCAGCATTCTTTGACTGGTAATCTTTCATGAACTTCTTAGTAACAATTGCATAAGCATCCCACTCCATACAATTTTCATAATAATTAGACTCTAAGATATTTAAAAATAATGTTGTACTAGGTAAATTAGCTTTTTGGGCTAAAGTAATCAGTTGATTAAATCCTTGACGATCTTTATGTAAACCCACCTCTTCAACACCTAGAAGAATCGCATTTTTGATATGGGCATTAATGGTACTATCTCCATAAATAGATTGATAATCTTCCTTATTGGCGATTAAAATAAGTAATGCTTTGGATTTAAAATCTAGTGCAAAATCATAAATAAATTGCATATTTCGAGGACTCTTAAGATTACCCTTCGATTGTTGTCGCTCTAAATATTGATTGACGATAGCCGCAGTCGGTATATTGTATTGTTCTAAACGATAAGCATATTCATAGAGAAAAGAACTCTTAAAATTACCAGCAGCATACTGATCATGCATCTGAGAGAGTGGCATATCATATACTGTATAGAAACTAGAATGCTTTACTGGTGGACGATAGCTGACCAATTGATAAGTCACTTCAGGTTTATTAGACTTAGGAGGCGTATTGGTGTAGTTTCTTCTTGGACGTGCCATATGCGAATTGTCTGCTAATTCTGTCATAAATCGAATACTGGAAGGGCGATTCGTAGTTGGTGAAGGAGTAGTTGTTTGGTTTTTTGATGCATTAGTGTTGTTTTTAGCAATAGCATTATTTTTCTTTTTACTAGAGCTAACAATTTCAAAAGTATCCAATTGCGTAGGCGGAATGTCTACTTGACTATTCAATATAGGCTTTACTAATTCTTGTTTGGCTATTGATTGAGATGGTGGTGATATTGTACTTTCCGCTTCGATAGCTTCACCAATCATACTTTTCAACTCAGGTAAAAATGCGAATAGTAAATTGTGAAATGGATTGTTTATATTAGGTTCTTTATCTGTAGTTGCTAATGTAGTATCTAAGCCTGTTTCCTCTGTTTGTAATGTATTTTTATGAGCTGGCATATTTAAACTGGCTTCATAATAGTCTGCTGTACCTGATATAGGAGGAGCAGCAACGATAACTTCTTTAAACTCTTTCTGTTTTTTAGATTTAGATTTGCGTTTATTTGCTGTTGTATTATTATTTGAAGTAGCTTTTCTACTCTTACCAGATTTAGTATTAGTCTGAGCAATTGCTGACTTACTAGATGATTTTGACTTAGATACATTGGTATTTGCAGATTTTAAAGCATGTTTTTTCGTCGTAGAAGGGCTTGGATAGGTTGTAATTGTAGTAGTACTTGTGAAAGTAACCGTTTCCTCTGGAGCATTAGTAGTAGATGTACTTGTATTTGGAGCATCTTCAGTAGATTTATATGCCCAAGTACCATCAGCTTCAGACTGTATACGTCGAGAGCGTCCTTCATTATTGACTAGATAAGGAATAGGCGTTGCTACATGTCGTCCACCCACCTTTTTCCACACATCTGCACCTAGTTTTTTTAAAGCTTCAATGCCTTTACCACCTCTTTCCCGATGTACCAATTGACCCTCAGAATCAAAAAATAGCAAATCAGGAATCACAGAAACACCAAATGCGACCTTAAAATTAAGTCCATCTAAGGTTTCGATATCGATTTTATAATTAATGAAATGTTGATTGTAATAGTTGCCAAGCTCTTTATCTTTAAAAGTATATTTTTGCATTTGCATACAAGGCATACACCAAGTCGTATAGGCTTTGACAAAAATAGGCTTATTATATTGTTGAGCTATTTGTTTTATGTCCTCCCAACTTCCTTCCGTAAAATAAATACCTGTCTCATTATTTGCACTTAGAGATAAACTTGTCAATAGTAAGGTGCAACTCAATAAAAGACAACTAACCTTTATATTCAAACACTTTATATCGTAAGCCATTGTTTACCTTTATCTTAGATGATGAAAACTGTAATAGACATCAATCACACTAACTTTGAATTTTTCAAAGAAAGATGATTATTGTATACTTACAGGAATTGATTGTAGGCTGGTACTCAACTGAATGTGCTGTTTCTAACATCTACAGCATCGGGTATTGTAATACTTCATAGAACAGCTATTAAATGTTGCTGGCAATCTTTGTTGTAGACAATAAAATACCAGTTCATCTAATGCTTTAGATAAAATGAGTAAATGGATTGACGAGAATAAATAATTGGTCTAGAGGGGAAATGGTTTGGTTAGTTTGATCTGTCGATTAGTTGATATATTATAATTTTGTTGGTAGTTGATAAAAAATGAAATGTATGCAATTATTTTTTAATGATACATTGGTCAATTTTGTGTCATTAAAAACCAAGAACTATGCCAAGAATCTTGATGAGCAGGATGATTGTAAGTAGATTGACAAAAGTTGATTTTTTTAGATGGAATACAATAAAAATGAAGGGATAAGAATTAGATAAAACTTTATTTAAACATAGTTTTATTTTTTGACTGCTACTTAAAAACTAAATTTACCTTTTAGCTGTTCTTTAGCTTCTGACAATTACAATAGTAGAAAAGAAAATAAACCAAGCTAAACTTATAACTTTATTTCGTTACCATTGTAGTTGTTTATGGTCTAATATTTTTTACAGATAATTGACAAAGATTCAAAGCCTATCAGAAGGCTTGTAAAGGAAAGAAGTGTATACTTATTTTAAGAATTTCTAAAGAGATAGCATAATTTTTGTCAATTAATTATCAATCTTTGTTCGATTACTAATAATGATCTGGGTAACTGAATATATTAGAAATAAAACAACTGCATTCGCAATGTATTCAACAATGCCTGACCTAATTTTTGTATATGAAAAAGAAACAAACACTATCCGCATTAGAGCGATCAAAGGTAGTGAATAAAATACCAGATGACTTTTTTGATTTGATTGTTATTGGAGGGGGAATTACTGGTGCTGGTATTGCACTAGATGCCGCTTCAAGAGGCCTGAAAACGCTTTTGTTGGAGAAACAAGATTTTGGAGCGGGAACAAGTAGTCGCTCTACTAAGCTGATTCATGGTGGTTTGCGTTATTTGAAACAATTGGAAATCGGATTGGTTAGAGAAGTGGGAACCGAACGGGCGATTTTACATGATAATGCCCCACACATTGTCCAACCAGAGAAAATGCTATTACCTATCATTGAAGAAGGATCACTTGGCAAACGGTCTACTTCTCTGGGTTTGATGGTTTACGATTGGTTAGCTGGTGTGGAACGAGAGGAACGACGAAGTATGCATACTAAAGAGCGAACGATTGAGATGGAACCCTTATTGAGAACGGATATTTTGCGAGGTGGGGGCTTATACTATGAATATCAGACTGATGATGCCCGTTTGGTGATTGAAGTCCTTAAAACAGCTCTACGTTTTGGAGCTAAAGCGGTGAACTATACAGAAGTGACCGAATTGGAGTATCAAAATAATAAAGTAGTAGGGGTACAAGTTTATGACCAATTACAAAAAAAGCATTTTAAAGCTTGGGCAAAGAAGGTGGTCAATGCCTGTGGACCTTGGGTGGATGACATTCGCATCAAGGATAAATCTATGAATCATAAGCGACTCCAACTGACCAAAGGCGTACATTTAGTAGTCCCTTATGAAAAATTACCCATTAAACAAGCTGTCTATTTTGATGTACTAGATGGGCGAATGATTTTTGCGATTCCTAGAGGAAAAACAACGTATTTTGGTACGACAGATACGGTTTATGAAACACAGAAAGAACGACCACAGGTTTTATTAGAAGATGCAGAATACTTACTCGATGCGGTGAATAATATGTTTCCTAGTATTAACTTAACGATTGATGATGTTATCTCTAGTTGGGCGGGCTTGCGTCCACTAATTCATGAGGATGGAAAAGCACCTTCTGAATTATCTCGTAAGGATGAGATTTTTTATTCTGATAGTGGTTTGATTTCTATTGCTGGTGGAAAGTTAACAGGCTTTAGAAAAATGGCAGAGCGAACAGTTGATGCGGTGATTAAGGCATTGTATAAAGAAGAGAATCACCCTATCGCTCATTGTGTAACAGACATTATACCAATTGGAGGGGGAGATTTTAGAGATCCTGATTTATTACCCGAATATATAGATCAATTGACCGCTGCCTACAAAACAACAGGTATAGAAAGGGAAATGATTGCTGATTTGGTCTATAAATATGGCAAAAATACAGAGAAAATCTACGATTTGTTCAATGAACTCAATCGCTCTGATTTGGCTGTAGAAGATCGGCTACTGATTGCAGAATTACATTATGGAGTGAAGGAGGAAATGGTTACAAACTTATCTGATTTTCTCATTAGAAGAACAGCTAGACTCTATTTTGAGCGTTCTATTATTCAGCAAAAATGGACTTTAATGACCAATGAATTAAATATTCTCCTACAATGGACAGCCGAAGAACGCAAGTATTATGAAGAAGAATTTTTGAAAGAATATGATGATGTGCTAAGTTTTGTCCCTCAAAAGGTAGGTTGAATAAAGGAATCTTGTTATCTTCATATGATGGATTAGGTGGTGGTTTGGAAATAATTATCTATGTAACAGTAAAAAAATATCTTCCGCATTTTGATTGATAAATTTAACCCTATACTTCGTTAAAAAGCCTCGCCAATGCCCTGCATTGCCTACGTTTTTTGCCTCGTCTAGGGCTAAATTTCCCTAATCAAAATCGGGAACTTATTTTTCACTCGTTATTATAT
>JAHDFT010000408.1 GCA_020628015.1 Bacteroidota bacterium | reverse complement strand
GTAATGTTGGTTTGGGGGCTTATAGTTATGAAAGAATTATGCAGGCAGCTATTGCAACAACGAATACAGGGGAGACTGTATTTTGCGGACCGATAGAAGACCCTTTTTATGTAGACTTAGGTGGTGTATTCGATCTAGGTGATTTACCTCGTCAAAATGATACGCCTAGAGATGGTTTAGAATGTTATAATGTACACACTATTTGTTTAAAGGTTCCAATTACTACACTACAAAAAGATGGTAAAGGTCCTGAAATGGCTAGTAATATTTTAGATGGAGATTATACCATTGGTGTATGGGCTTCTGCAAGCCGACCAGCTATCAGAACCTTAATGCCCGAAACGGCTGATATGGCTTATAGTGGGGACTGGGTTCAGGTTTCTCGTTTAGGAATGCCTTTAACCAATGAAGCAGTCATTCCTATTGGCAGCAAAGATGAATGGAATGCTAGAACACCATATAATGAAAATCCAGATCATTTTGCTTACTTCTTTAATCCAGAACTTGCCTTGTATATGGATGATGACCAGTTTGGTAGTGCTGTCCCTGCTTTTAGTCCTTTGAGAATCCAAAAAAAGTCCTTGGCAGGTTTATTTGGAGCAGATTTTCCTGGTTTTGATTTTAGTAATGGTGCAGATGGTTTATATGGCTTGAAAGGAAGTGATGCTGTTGCAGGTACAGCTTTGGATGATGCCGTTTTTGGCAGTTTACTGCTTCCTGGCCCTGGGATGCCTAGATCTGTTGACCTTTGGCCAGCTTTCCATACAGGTGTTCCCAATGTCCCACCTTATCAGTTAGCAACAGGAAAGATGGGGAATCCTTTGAATATGGGTAAACCATTTGTCAATAATTTTTTACCAAATGGAGGGGATATGTTACGCTTAAATATGGCTGTTCCACCAACTCCTAGAAATAGCAGTCAATTTAGTGCTTTAGGATTAATTCAAGCAGCGGTATTGGGCTTGACTGATCCGACTTATGCAAGCAATACGAACATTGAGTTTATTCCAAATATGGATGGCTTCCCTAATGGTAGACGCTTAGAAGATGATGTGACTAGAATTGAACTACAAGCTGTATCTGGTGCTGTACTCGCAGCAGTTGGTTTATGGTATGATGATTATGATCCTAACGACGCTCTGGCCTCACCTGTTACACCTAACTTACTCAATGTTATTAGTTATTCTACTGGAGTAGATAAGAATGACCAAGCATTCCAGAAGGGCTTTCCTTATGTGGCTGCTCCTTATTCCGCTACTGGCCCTTGTAGTGGACAAATATATAAAGCTGCTCCTCCAGCAGAGCCTATTTGTGCCATTAGTGTCTGGCATGAGATCATTTGTAATGAAGACAAGACCACTTATAATGTCATGTTAAATATTTCTAATGGTGTCCCTCCTTATGTGATTACAGGTGATGTTAATGAAATTGTTCAAACAGCAGACGCTGTAGTAGCTGCTGGTCCTTTTTCTGATGGTTCGACTTATAACTTTATGGTAGTAGATGCTGCTGGTTGTTCAGTAACAATTACCGAAAGTCCTATTCCTTGTAGTAAGCTTCCGATTAGTTTAGTTAGTTTCACAGGAGAGGTGCTAGAAGATGGTAATGCATTAGCTTGGATTTCAGCTTCTGAGGTAGACCATAGTCATTATATTCTTCAAAGATCTGCTGATGGCACAAGTTTCAGAAATATCACTAAAATTGCAGCAAAAGGCAGTCCAACCTCAGCTGCCAACTATAGCTTCTTAGATAAACAAGCACCACAGGGATTATCTTATTATCGTTTACTAGATATCGACTTAAATGAAAGACAAAATGTATCTGGCGTACTTAGCTTAGTACGTGGAGAAACAAATAATAGTTTTGGCATTAGTCACATTCATCCCTTACCTGCTAATGAGTTTATTCAAATAAGTTATAATGCAGGGATAGAAAATGGATCAACAATCAATATTCGTCTATTTGATGCCAATTCAAAAGAGGTATTTAGGAAAGAACTATCCAATAAAAATGGCACTCAGCAAGAACTCATTTCGCTTGAAGGCTTGAATGCAGGGGTTTATTTTTTAAGTCTGCAAAAAGGACAAGAAATAATAACCAATAGAATTATTAAGTTTTAGTAGTATAAATTTAACAAAACACACATAATGAGCGGTAATGACGGATAACTGAATGGAAATTTTAGGTTTGTCCTACAAGCCCCTGATATTAATCAGGGGCTTATTTCTAAAGAAAAGAATATACCATCAAACAAGTAAAAAATTATATCATGACCAATATAAAAGTAACTATTTATCTCTGCATCATCTGTATTTTTACACTTCTATTTGCTTGTCAAACCAAGCAAGATATAACAAAAGAAGGTATGAAAAAAAATACCGTTATCCAACCAATTAAAGAACGGAGTGGAGCTATTGCAGCTTTAGAAGAATGGCCAATTATTCAAGAAAAAGCACAAAATCTTTATGAGCATTTGCTTACTCATCCAGAAGATCATGAATCCATGCTTTATTTAGCGAATATTTACATACAAGAAGCTAGAATTAGTGGAGATCATCCCTATTATTATAATGCAGCACTTGATTTGTTGAATAATATCATTAAAGGAGAACCCCAAAAACAACAAATTCAATTTCTTACTCTAGTTACTAAAGCTTCTGTCTTACTTTCTCAACATCAATTTGAAGCAGCTAAACAAGTAGCAGAGAAAGCCCTATCTATTAATAAAAAAGATGCCAAAGTATATGGTGTTTTATGTGATGCCAATTTAGAATTAGGTAACTACAAGGAAGCAATAAAAATGGCAGATAAAATGGTGAGTATCAAACCTGATTTGAGATCTTATGCTCGTATTTCTTATTTGAGAGAATTACATGGTGATATTGAAGGTGCTATACAAGCTATGGAAATGGCTATCAAAGCAGGTCTTCCTGGTCAAGAAAGTACTGCTTGGGCTAGAAATACATTAGCAGAAATCTATTTAGATTATGGCTATGAAGAAGAGGCTAAACTACAGTTGGAAAAATGTCTACTAGAACGACCTAATTTCCCCTTTGCTATTGGCAACCTTGGAGCAATTGCTTTAAAAAATAATGATTTAGATAAAGCAGATGAACTTATCTCAAAAGCCACACAGATTATTCCTGAATTTTCTTTTTTTATTACCAAAGCACAAATTCAAAAGCAAAAAGGTCAAATTACTGATTTTGAAAAAACAAAGCAAGAACTTTTAGTCATGTTAGAAGAAGATACACAAAGTGGACATAATATGAGTCTAGAATTAGCTAATGTTTACCTTGATTTATTTGAAGATCCAAATGCTGCATTAAAAGTACTTGACGCAGAATATAAAATTAGACCAGACAATTTAGAGATTAATAAGTTAATAGGAAAAATTTTATTTACCAAAGGAGATTATACCAGTGCTTTAAAACACTTTGAAAAAGCTAAAACAACAAATTGGAAAAATCCAGAGTTGGCTCAACTTAAAATGGAAGCTTCCAATAAAAATGCAATGTGAAATATATAATTAATAGATTAACTAATTTTCATATAGGTTATTAATTACCACGCTGAAGCTTACATTTTTGTTTCATAATTTTTTCTGTAAACAGCTAGGCCATTTTTTATGCTAGAAATCGTCAATAAATATTTTGGCAAAGCCTAGCTGTTTTTTGTAAAATGATTACCATAAGTGATGGAACAGAAATAAACTATTTCTCCGCTACATAAGCCGTTTTATAAATTCGCCTCATCCTACGGTCAATATCAGAAACGGTGACTCGGCCATCCTTATCTTCGTCCAATCCACTATTCATTTGATAAGCTTTAGAGGGCTTGGCATAAAGGGTATAACAAAAATCCCCAGAACGGGCTTTGGGATAGAGAATCGCCAAGTAAAGATCGGTTAAAGAGCGATAATCACCATATTGTTTGCGCTTACTATTGAGGTAATCAAATACATAATCCATTTGCTCCGTATGATTCAGATTACGTAATTTATCTGTAGAAATAGCGTGATCCTTAGCAGTAGTCGGCATAAACTGGATCAAGCCTGTAGCTCCACTGCCTTTGTGATTTTTAACAGAGGCATCAAATCGACTCTCACTATGCATGACCGCCATCAACCACTCAGCAGGTACATTTAGCTCATCTGCCACTTGCCTGACTTTTCGTTCAAATTGATTAACATCCCTGACATACATCGCTGCCTGATCCATTAAATACAATCCATTAGGAATAGCATAATTATTTGTTGCTTCAACATGAGGCGGATGTGTTCGATTGTACATCCATACTTGATAGGTAAGCACATTAGTTGATAGGATAAGGAAAATTACCAATAACCATCCCCTATAATCTAGTATTAAAAAAGGTTTAGAAATAAGTTGTTTCATAAAAAAAAGCTTTTGGATTAAAAAATAATGTTATGTAGTTCTCTTGTTTTGTATCAGCACGATAATTACCCCATCACACCATCGTTCGGTTGATGCAATATTTAGCTTGATTAGCCTATTTACAAATATAGACTAATTTTTGACTAAAAAAAAGAGAAAAAATCTAATTTCTATCCAAAAAAAACATTTTTTTATGCAAAAACTATTCTTTAACTACTTTGCCTTGACTCTGGCAGTCCTTTCCCACTAATGGCTGTTAATCCTGTTTGCTCTGGTCGCCCATCCATCACCTTTAATCCCTCCCCAATCAGGTTGGTCATGCCTTCTAGTAATAAAGAGGCTCTTTGATCTTCTCTAGTTTCCCAAACCTCCATTACCCCCATTACCTTTTTATCTTTTCGCTCTTGAAAAACAATCCACATCATGCACCCTTTCGCATCCTCCATACTTTGGGCAGCTTTTGTCAAAACATCTAGTAATTCTTTTTCTTTGCCTTCTTTGGCAATAAACTTAGTATAAACTGAATATTTTTCCATAATAATCAATGAATAATTGAGATTCTATAAAATAAAAATAATAGTTGTAGTCTTATTGACTAA
>JAHDFT010000407.1 GCA_020628015.1 Bacteroidota bacterium | reverse complement strand
TTTGATAATCTAAACAAAAATTTCAAAAAAAAATGTTTTGGTACAATGGATAAGGTAAGTTTTGATCAAGTTAAATAGTGATTCTTATGACAAGGTACAACTTAATTCAATGATTACCAACAGACTAACCATTAATATAAAAAAAGTATCATAACTTTACACCTTATAAAAATAAGGTTAGAATTATTTTTAAATAAAACCTACTACAAAAATTTCGCCACTCAAATCAGTCTAATTGACTAATCAACCATACACCAAAACCATGAAATACCTACTCAAAATATTTCTAGCATTATGCTTATTCCTACTAGCCGACTTATACTTAACCAGAGCTTATTTTTTATCAACAATACTATACAAAATAGCTTATACAAAAAGATTTGATTTTGGAGGAGCATATGAGGCAAGTGATGATTTTATCTATACCATCAAACAAATTAATCCAGAAGAATATACTTTTACCATTAAACATCAATCCCCTTTCCCTAAATTATTGTATGCTTATCGAGATCAACGTATATTTTGCACCTTAGATGATCGAACATTATGGTCTCATGCTTTAAGAGATAATATTATTTATAAAAAGGATAGCCTAAAAGCGCATTATGGATATGATTGTAAGACAGGCTTAGGATTAATAAGTATTAACCCCTTTGAAAGTTTTGAAATAACCAGCCGATTAGAAGACTTTGTGGACTTTCTTGATTTATCAAAATGCGTAGAAAAAGTAGATACGGTATATTATCATCAAACAAATAGTCGATCTTTATCTAAAGGAAAGCAACAGGAGGAGGGCAATTGGGTGAATAAAATCCCTATACAGCAAAGCGATTCTATTACCGTACAATTTGCCTTACACTACTACTCTTTTTTAACAGGAAAATCAAAAGGAGCTTATGCCAATGAGTTGAAATTCAATTACCAACAAATAATCGACATTAGAGCAGCCAAAAGAGCAGCAGTATACAAGACAAGAAATTAATTATCACAACACCCCATCAATATCCTTCGCCAAAGCTCGATCCTTATCGGTGACAATATTCCCTGCATCATGCGTAGACAAACGCAATTCAACTTTATTATAAACGTTAGTAATAAAGGCATGGTGATTGTGCTTCTCAGACAGAATCGCCACCTTAGACAAAAAGGCAAAAGCCTCCACGAAGTCCTTAAATTCAAACTTTCTGACCAATTCATTGTTTTCTTCTTTCCACATAATGATTTATTTTTAATTATTGATTAATATTGTATTTAATTCAGCTAAACCTAGATTCACATCAAATGAAAAATCTCAAAATACTACTTCCCATTGCTATAATAGCACTTTTATTTAACAGTTATCCTTTAGAAATGTTGGCACAAAAATGTTCAGAGCGCAATCCTGCTGCTTGCGTTTGCCCCAATCCAACAGACACCACCTGCCTACTGCTTCCTGATATCGTTGTTACTGAAAAAATGCTTTTAGATCCCTCTTGGAGGGTAGAAATTCCAGGTGAATTACGAATTTCTGTTGCCACTCCTAATATTGGTTATGGCATTTTGGAAGTAGAAGCTTCTGATTGGTTTATTTGTATGGGAGATACGATCAAAGGAATTTCGGAAGTCCCCAATGCCTGTTCAGATGGCACCTTTCCTAGACGTTTGATTAGACAAAATATATATAAAAGAGATGGCAATAAAATGAATAAAGTCCAACGTTGGGCAGGCTCCATGACCTACCATCCCACTCATGCCCACATGCATGTTGATGATTGGTGTGCCTTCTCTATTCGCACCAAAGTAGAAGGTCAAGACCCTAAAGATTGGCCAATTATTGCGGAGGGGAGGAAAATTGGTTTTTGCTTGGCAGACCTAGAACCTTGTGATTCGCAGCCTAGTTATTGTGATCCAACTGGGGGGGTACAACTTCCTAATGAAGGCTTTGGAGAAGGACGTTATAGCGATTGTGGAATTACAAAACAGGGCATCTCTGTTGGCTTCGTAGATATTTATGGCTATAATTTGCCTGATATGGACATTCGCATTCCTATTGGCACTTGTAATGGCGATTATTACTTAGTTGTAGAAGCCGACCCATTCAATTATTTCCTAGAATCAGATGAGACAAATAATATTACTGTGGCACCCATTACCTTAACCAAACAAGCTCCCGACCTTAATAAATTAATAGATGTTCAAGGCACAAACAGTTTTTGTCAAGGAGAATCTTTAGTACTCAACTCGGTTATTGAAGGGACGTATGAATGGTCAACAGGTAGCACAAATCGTAGTATTGAGGTAACCGAGGCAGGTACTTATTCCTTAAAGGTCACCAATGATTGTGAGACTTTTACTTCCACTTCAAAAAACATTACCGTCTATAATCCTGATTTCGATTTTCCACCTGTAGATCAAATTTGTCAAAACGGATTAGTCGTACTATCTACTGAAAATCTTCAAGAAAATCAATCTATCGCTTGGTTTGACAGCGAAGATAGTAATACACCACTTGCCATTACTCCTAACTATAAACCTTCTCCTTCTATCTTAGATAGTACCCAAACTTTTTATGCAGAAAGTACCCTACAAATAACAGGAGAAACCTTTTTCGCCCCTCCATATGACAATAACTTCGGAACGGGTGGTTTCAATAATCCAGCTCTAAATGCAGGGATGCTCTTTGATGTTTTGGATACCTGTACCTTAGAATCCGTCAAGGTTTATGCAGGTGGAGCTAGAGAGCGAACCATCGAATTAGTAAATAAATATAAGGAAGTACTTTATAGCAAAACATTCGATGTTGATGCTGGTGAAAATCGTTTAGAACTCAATTTCCCTCTAGTACCTGACACAGATTATACACTTCAAGCAGCATCTGATCCGACCTTTTACCGCAACAATTCTAATGTTATCTATCCTTATAATATAGATGGCTTACTCTCCATTACTGGCTCTACCTTAGATCGACTAGAGGAAAATAAATATTTTTACTATTTCTTTTATAATTGGGCAATCAAAGAACCAAGCTATACTTGTGTATCAGAAAGAAAAGCGATTACCATTACGAGGGATTCTTGTATAGTGGCTACAAGTCCAAATGAATTAGCCGCTCCTTTCCATATACTGCAAAATCTAGGAAATAATAATGATTATTATGCTATTCAATTTAATGATGCATTGAATACACCTGCACAATTAGAATTAATTAATTTGGAAGGAAAAATGATACAAGTAACACCAATCAATAGTCAATATACCTTGTTAGATAATTATAATTTACAAGGAGGGATTTATATTTTAAAAATTTATCACAAAGGGAAAACGTATATCGAAAAAATATACATCCCATAACCGTAACCGCAACCGTCCGTAGGGACAAGGCACGCCTTGTCCTTGTCTTTAAACGTTGTCATTGGGCATGTTAGGACAAGGCGTGCCTTGTCCCTACGATCAATAATCAATGGATTATTCCCACAACCCAAAATCAATGCCGTTTCCGCATCCTCCTCGCCAACACCTTCTTCTCCCTTTCCACCTGTTTCAACGCCCCAATAACAATTAAATACTGCGCTAAGGCATAGGTCAACATAATCCAAACAGCCGCATAGGGAATGGCAACATAAAATTTATTCAAGGCAATCATACTATCTGAAAAAACAAACAAAACCGCTCCTATAAATACTTGTCCAAAACTAATATAAGGGACTTTTCCATAACGATAAATAGAAAAAATCACCATTGTGGAAATCGTCAAAGCATAAATAGAAACAGGGATCAACATATCCCCCAAACTATCTTTAATATACCAGACAAAACCAAAACCATAGACCAGACAAGGCAGACCCAGCCAAGGATGTTTGGTTAAATCACTCCGTTTTTGCGGTCGATTAGTGTTAAAGAATGCCGTACAATAGGCAATATGCGCCAATAAAAAGGCAGCTAGTCCAAGTATAAAAAACAATTCACCTCCCCATTGGAACATTAACAAACAATCTCCTAACCATGAAAAAGCCAAAGCCACCAAGATCATTTTACTAAAAATCGACAAAGGATTTCGAGCATTGACCCAATAATAAGCCCCCAAAATGACCATTAATAATGGCTTTAGGACATACTCGCCCTGTGGAAAGCCATTATATCGGCAAACCAAGAGTATGACTAGTATCAGGAAGTAGCTAACCGTTGTTGGTATAAAATATTTTAGGCGCATAGCTTGCGAAAATAGCATTTTTTATGCTTACTTCCTCAAAAACTTGAACTACTTGAAGCTCTGTTGGTTAATTTTAGGAATAATCCCTAAATTGGGCAGGCTTATTAGCCATTGTATTGACAATGTTATAATACCACTACCTACAATCACACACTAATCCTAAAAAATGATGAAACAAATAAAAATCGTTGGCATAGCTGGTTCACTAGTACCTCCTTCACACAGCCTTTTAGCTGTAGAAATTGCACTCGACCAAGCAGCCAAACAGGAAGGAGTCACCACAACATTAATAGATATAGGTGCCTTAAATCTCCCCTTATACAATAACCAAATAGCCACCCCCGAAGCAGCTCTACAACTCGCCAATCAAGTTTATGAGGCAGATGCCTTGATCTGGGGAACGCCTTTATATCATGGTACCGTAAGCGGCTTATTTAAAAATACAATAGACTGGCTCCAGCTCCTCTCCGACCGTCAACCTGCTTATTTGACCGATAAAATTGTGGGTTTGGTGAGTACAGCAGGTGGGGTACAAGGTTTACAAGCCATCAATACAATGGAATACATCGTCCGAGCCTTACGTGGTTGGACGCTCCCCTTTGTCGTTCCCATTTCAAGAGCTTGGTCTATTTTCGACAAGGAAGGCAATTTAAATGATGACAAAGTGCGGAAGCAATTAGAGGATTTTGGAGAGGAATTGGTTCGGGTGCTGCGGTAAGTCTAGGGGTTAAACTCCTAAGTTCTTGACAATTTTTATTGACTATTCTTAAACTTGACAGGTCGCTCCGATGGAGCTTAAATAGCTTGGTCGTTTACCTTT
>JAHDFT010000406.1 GCA_020628015.1 Bacteroidota bacterium | reverse complement strand
GAAATAATTATAGATTTTTTAAGGGAATATTAATCCATCACCGTCCCAAAACGCCTTGCATCTGCACTAGCTACAAATGCCCCTTTGGGTAATTGACCAACAGCATTGACCCCACCAAAAAACATACTTTTTTTACGCCAAGCCAATTTTTCCCATCCTGCCTTGAGTTGTAATTGTTGGTATAAAGCTTCTGGAAAATCTGGTTCCAAGTTGAGCTTTTTATTTTCTGCATGAATACGGCTACTTTGTATCGCCTGATCAAGTGGCATTTCAAAGTCTACAATATTGGAAATGCTTTGTAAAATGGCTGTTCTAATTCTGTTGGAACCACTAGAACCTATGGCATATTTGGCACCTGATCTGTTGACTAAAATACTAGGAGCCATCATGGAAGAAATGCGTTGGTTATCTATCCAGTTGTGGAAGCCATTAGGATTGAGATCTTCTTCGCCTAGCATATTATTCATCATAATGCCTGTACCAGGAATAAAGTATCCTGCACCTTCACCTGCCGAAGTCGTTACACTAGCTACATTTCCTGCTTTATCAATAACACTAATTTGTGTTGTACTACCCAATTTATTGGCATAATATTGCATATTTTCTGCTTCAAATAGAATATCTAGGACTTTAGGATGATAAATGCGATTATCAAAATCTATTTTTCGGGCATGATCGGTGATGTTCATGATACTTGTCAGGAGTTCAATATGTGCCTTGGAACCCCATTGTAGTTCAGGAATACCATATTTTTCCATCATTTTTAAAGCGAATGCAATCAATGTACCGCCTCCACTAGGTGGTGGATTGGTAAAAAGGGTATAATGACGATAATCCGTTTGCAAGGCTTGACGTTCGATGACCTGATAGCCAGTCATGTCCTTCATGGTGATATAACCACCTTCCTCATAACAGTCCTTCACCAAACGTTGTGCAATTTCTCCCTCATAAAATTCCCTAATTCCATCCTTTGCCAGCATATATAAGGTTTCTCCTAAGTCTGGAATTTTTACATGATCTCCAACCGCTTTAAGTTGTTCACCGTCTTTAGTAAATACCTGTTTACCAATATCACTTTCCTTGACAATAGGCTCTAGCAAATCAAGTAAACGATGTTGAAAACGATCTAATTTTAAACCCTTTTTAGCCAGTTCGATTGCAGGTAGGGCAACCTCAAAGAAAGGTAATTTGCCCAATCTTTGATGTACTTTAAAAGCACCAGCCAAGCAACCAGGAACAGCTATTGAAGCCAGACCAATATGGAAATCTTGTGTAGAATCTCCAAAATTGATGGTAACTTTGTAAAAATCAAGGCCATTATAGAGAAACTTAGCTCTAGGTGTTTGGGTAAAAAAATCGAATAGATGTGTTTTTTCTTCAGCAGTATGTGCTAGGAGAAAACCGCCACCACCAGCAGAGATAGAAGCGGATTCACAAACAAAGGACGCTAACATTGCTGCTACAGCTGCATCATAAGCATTTCCTCCTGTACGTAATATAGTGGCACCTGCTTTTGCCGTTTCTTCATGCCCTGCGGCAATCGTTCCGAATTTGTTTGAGATCATGTTTTTTTAAAATTTGGGCAAATATAAAAAAAATGTCAAACTCCATAAGTAGAAAAATATCCAGCTATTTGCTAAAAGGGTCAATGGCTACTATTGTGATTCAGGTGATGAGTATGGGATTGGTCTTTTTGACCAGTTTTGCGCTTGCGTATTTTGCTGGGGCTGAAACTTATGGATTGTATACCTATGTTTTTGCTATTGTAAATGTGGCCGCAGGTTTAAGCATACTGGGTTTTGATAATTTATTGGTGCGAGATGTGGCAAAATATCATACCGCAGGTGAGCAGGAGGCTTTGAAAGGATTGTTGAAGACTGCTTTTATTGCTTCATTTACTTTGGCTTCGATATTGACTTTAATTGGTGGAGCGGTTCTGGTCTGGGGGGCTTTTCCTTTAATGAAATGGGGCTGGATAGATACACAGACCTTAATTGAGTTGAAAAATAATGGCTTCGTTTTTTTATTGGGGCTAATTTGTATTCCGCTAGTTGCTCTAATCAAACTCAATGCGGCTGCCTTGATTGGTTTGAAGAAGGTTGTAGAGGGACAATTACCCGAAGGCTTACTTAAACCTTTACTTTTTCTAGTACTTTTGCTAGGATTTTGGCTGTTTTATGGGACTTTAAATGGTGCTTTGGTTTTATTGGCGGTTACATTGGCAATTTTATTTAGTGTTTTGTTTGGGTTGAGGTGGCTATATGCAAATTTCAAATCCATTTTTCAGTTAACTGCTACTATTTCTATAAGACTAAGTACTTTCAATCCTTATTTAAAAGCGGCTTTTCCCTTTTTTTTAATTAGCATTTTTACATTGATCAAACTCAATGTAGATAAGATTTTATTAGGGACTTTAATTGATTATCAGGAATTGGGTATTTATAATATTGCCTTGAAATTATCGGAATTGATTCGAGTTTTATTGGTTATGGTACATACGGTTATTGCCCCTTTAATAGTTAATTTACATACAGAAAATAATTTAGGAGAGTTACAAAGAGTGGTTACATGGAGTGCAAGGATAGTGTTGCTGGTTTCTGCACCACTTGCTTTATTGTTTATATTTTTTGGTCAATGGATTTTGTCTTGGTATGGAGCTGATTTTGTGGCGGGTTATTGGGCGATTCAGGTGCTTTGTGTGGCACAATTATTCAATTTAGCGACAGGTTTTGGGGCGAGTTTATTGATGATGTGTGGTGCAGAAAAGTGGGCTTTTGGCGCACAAGTAGCCGCTTTTATGGTAGAATTGATATTGCATTTATTATTGATTCCGCAGTATGGTTTGAATGGTGCGGCTATGGCGGTTGCTATTGGTGTGGTTTTTTACAATGTATTATTGGTGTTCTTATCTATATGGAAAATAGGAATTGACCCAACTGTTTTGGGGTATAAACGATGATGAAAAATTAATCATCAAAAATAAATTTGGAGCTTTGATAAACCTAAAACCAGTAAACTATAGGGCTTATCAGACATTTTCTAAAAGAGGAAACATCAAGAAATTAAGGTAATTAAGAACTTCATTAAGGTTTAATGCCCCTAAGACTCTTAATTTCTCAATGCTTAAAAAAGAAAGTCAGGCAGTTCAACAAACGAATTGTAAAACCAGCCTGACCATAATATAGAACTATTAGTTGACAATACTCACGGGAAGGTTTTGCACCTCTTGACCACTTCGAAGGTGGAGCAGATACAGTCCGCCTGGGAGTTCCGACGTATCGAGTCGGAATTGCCGTACATTGGGGCTAAGAGGGAGGGTTTGGATTAAGGAGCCGTTAATGTTGTATAGCTCAATAAAGCTATTTTTTTCAAGAGTAGGAATATCAATCCAGAGTGCCTCCTTAGCTGGATTAGGATAAACCTTCCAGTTAAGTGCGTTTGTGTGTTTTTCTTTTTCTATTGTTTGTTTGGCTAAGATACCTTGACCTATTCGACCATTATCTTCTCCTTCTTCACAAACGATAATGTAACAATCATCATCAGAACTATCACCATAACCAGTCATTGAGCTGTTGCCAGTAGAAGAGTTAAGTGTAATGTTCGTAATTACTATACTGTAGTCTGTACAGTATTCATCTCCACATTCATAGTCATCAGGAATATAAATACCATTGTGTACTCTTTGCATGGAGTTGCTGTTACTAGAAGTACTACCAATAGCTACTCTTTGACCACTAGTTGTTTTTTTAGGTAAAGTAAAATAGGGAATTTGACCATCAAAAATTTGTTCCAATTCATCTTCATTTACTAATCCTCCACCGTTATAAGAACCACCGCTATCTAGAGGCGGAGGACTTCCGCCAAGTGTTGGATTATCAGTATTATCTTCAAAAAAGATGGTTGCTCCTATACCTCCTACATTATTGAAGGATGAATATCTACTGTACTGTATAATAAACCTATATTTATTATAAGCAAGTTGATAAGTACCTATATGGGCATTGTTCCAGCCAAGACTATTAACAACCTGTTGGAAATCTAAATTCCAGTGGTTATTTCCATTAACCATGATATCAAAACTTACATAATCAATATCATTTAAACTATGTGGATGAGCTATTAGATGGATGTTTACATTTACCCCTTCACTTTGAACATCTATAATTTGGGCTTTCCCATATTCAAGTGATAACATTTGAGCTTGTAATGTTGAGGAGAAATAACCTAATAATATGATTCCAAGTGTTAACAGTTTATAAATTTTATTGTAGTACATTTTTGGTTAACTATTTATAGTATTAATAATAGGCAGACTTTGAAATAGTAAAGTCTATACTTAGTGTATAAATAGTTAAAATGTTGGGTTGTGAGGATTCAATAAGGGAAGAAATCTAGGAACCGCTATTATTATAAGTAACAAGTGAAAAATAAGGAAGATATTTTTTTACTGTTACTAAGTTGAGAAAGGATTTAATACAGGGGTAAAGCTAAATTAATTTGTAATATAATAATGATAACTATAGTTTCTTGTCAATCAACTAACAATAATACAAACTTACGAATAAGATGAATGAAAATGAAATAAGAACTTACAGCTTGATTATACTAGTATGATAATGTTTTTTAAATTAAAAAATAAATGCTTGGCTGGTAGGGGATTGCTTGAGGGAGAAAATAAATTTTGTTAATAAAAAAAGAACGCAAGTGTAAAAACTTGCGTTCATCAATTATGCGTTTTGGACTAATACTGGTTTATTTATGAAAATAATTAAGTTTTAACATTACTTAATTCTTACTATACTCAATACTTACAACCACAATACTAGTAGAATTATCTTTCATAGGCAATCACACTTTGATTAAGATGTCTAGTAAAAAAAAAAGCTTTTTTTCTTATTATTCTTTATTAAAAAATCTTAAATTGTTGATTTGCAAGCATTTAATTTTTTATTTTAGATAGAGCATCTTAAGAATATGTCTAGTTTTTTTCTTCAAAAATATAATGTCATTGCTACTCATTTAATGATTTA
>JAHDFT010000405.1 GCA_020628015.1 Bacteroidota bacterium | reverse complement strand
TAAATTTATCAATCAAAATGGTACAATTATTTTTTGACTGTTCCTTATTTAGCTGCGTTGCAAAAATATTACGTACATTCCATGTATGCGCTATTTTTGCGACTTGTCTTAGACTAAATAATGGAAAGCCTATTTCGGACTAATTTATTTCTAATCCATCACTAACGATTATAGCAGCAAATTAAACAACAAGATGTTGGTTTATTTTTAAGTTGTTACTTAGTAAGCCTACTAATTTTGTTTTACTTTTGTGTATGCTTAAATCTAAACTAAAATCCTATTTTAATGCAGTACTTACTGAGGCAGGTTGTGATGAAGCGGGTCGAGGTTGCTTGGCAGGACCAGTTTATGCAGCCGCAGTAATCCTGCCCAAAAATTTCCAAAATGAACTCTTGAACGATTCCAAACAACTTAAAGAAAAGGATCGTTACGAATTACGTCAAATAATAGAGCAACAAGCGATCAGCTGGGCAGTAGGCTGGTGTGATCGACAAGAAATAGACCAATACAATATTCTCAATGCTTCCATTTTGTCCATGCATAAAGCATTGGAGCAACTTAGTCCACAACCTGAACACATCTTAGTAGATGGCAACCGTTTTAAACCCTATCAATTTATTCCACATACTTGTGTGGTAAAGGGGGATGCTAAATACTTTTCTATTGCTGCTGCTTCCATTTTAGCCAAGACCTATCGAGATGACTTTATGAAACAACTAGATCTACAATTCCCAATGTATGATTGGGATACCAATAAAGGCTATCCAACAAAAAAACATCGAGCAGCCATACAAAAATATGGTTTAACCCAGTTTCACCGCCAAAGTTTCAAACAAATCTAAACACAAATTCCAATTTTAGCTCCATTTAAATTTTTTTCCCTCATTGATAATCGAGTATAACTCATAGTTTGTTGAGCTACACTCAATGAAAGTCAGTTTTTGTATTTTTTCAAAAGAGCAGCAAAATTCAAAACTAATCTCATTTTCTTTCACTATCTCTTCCTTATTTTATAAATTTAAATATGATTAACTTAATACGTATATTATCGTTTGTATTGATACTCATTAGTTGCAGTCATTTAACTGTATTGGCACAATTGAGTCACGGAACTTTACCCTATTCTTTCCAGCAAAAATCGTCAATGACATCTTTAGAGCGTGTCATAATGCCAGCTATAGATGTCGTTCAGTTAAAAAAAGAGGATGCACTAATGGATGATAAGGAAGATTTTTACCGATTTGGTGCAGAAATTCCTGTTGATTTATCTTTAAATAATGCAGGACAATGGGAAGAGTTACCTGATGGAAGTGCCATTTGGCGATTGAAAATTTATGCTAAGGAAGCCTTATCTATTAATTTGGTTTATGATGATTTTTATTTACCTCCAAAATCCAAATTACACCTTTATAATGAAGCACAAACAGAGGTTTTAGGAGCTTTTACTAATGCCAATAATAAAACATATGGTCGTTTTGCGACAGGAATGATAACAGGCGAAACAACGATTTTAGAATATTTTGAACCAGCAACAGTAAGAGGTGAAGGGCGAATTCAAGTGAGTACAGTCGTTCATGGATATAGAGATTTTCGTAGGGATTATGGAGATTCAGGGCCTTGTAATATTAATGTGAACTGTGCCATAGGGGAAGGTTGGGAAGATCAGAAACAAGCGGTAGTATTGATTTATGCTAGGGGTAAACGACATTGTTCAGGAGCTTTGGTGAATAATGGACGAGGAGATTGTACGCCTTATATCTTATCTGCCAAACATTGCTTCCCACAAGGACAACAAGATGTGGAGACTGCTATTTTTATATTTAATTATGAGTCTCCTGGTTGCGAAAGTCAAGAAAAACCTACCGATCAAAGTATTACAGGCGCAGAAATACTCGCTATAGATACGCCTAGTGACTTTACCTTACTAGAATTATCACAAAGCCCACCAACAGATTACAATGCTTTTTATGCAGGTTGGTCAATCAAAGAGGAAGCAACAGATACGGTTGTTTGTATCCATCATCCACAAGGAGATATCAAAAAAATATCTGTCAATTATGATTTACTCACCTCTGATGAAGGACCAACACCCAAGCGCAATACCCATTGGCGGATTTCAGAATGGGAACTAGGAACAACTGAACGAGTGTCTTCTGGTTCTCCACTTTTCAATACCAATAAACACATCATCGGACAATTACATGGTGGAGAGGCGAGTTGCGATGAAATAACGGAGTATGATGTATTCGGAAAATTAGCCTTTTCTTGGAACAATGATGGTGCCCCCATCAACCAGCGCATTAGAAATTTCTTAGACCCCAATAATCAAGGAATTGAACAATTAGAAGGGCAGTATTGTGAAGATAATCAAACTGTTTTTGCGGTAGATATGAGTATTGCAGGCCTAGTCAATATTAATCCTTTAGAATGCGGACCAACGAATATTGCTCCTCAAATTGAGCTGATGAATTATGGGACTGATACGATAGAAAGCGTTACTTTTTCTATACAGATCAATGAGGAAAGCCCTATTGAACAAGTGTGGAATGGTAAATTGGGTTATAAAGACTATGAAACTTTTGGAACCCTGCCTATTCCAATTGAGGAAGAAGGAAACTATGTATTAAATGTGGAAATCAAATCCATTACTCAAAATAATGCTACTGTTGAGGATGCTTTTACTGCCAATAATCTAGCAGTCTATAGTTTTGAATTGATCCACAATCAACCCCTTTCTGTTGATTTAATAACAGATCAGTATGCCAAAGAAACAGCCTATGAAGTTGTGAATCAAGCTGGGCAAGTGCTTTATGAAAATTCTGGTTTTGCAAATCGAGATACCATTCGAGATGATATTTGTTTGGAGGAAGGGTGCTATGTATTTAAAATTTATGATTCTGGTGCAGATGGAATTTGTTGTATATTTGGAGAGGGTAATTATGCATTAAGCATAGGAGCTGAACGAAAGATAGGGGAGGGAGGTACTTTTACAGATCAAGATTCTATATTGTTCTGCATACAAAGAGAATATACAGAGGATTTAACCGCTAATATAGTAATAGACAATAGCACTTTTTGCCCTGATGAAATCATTAATCTACAAGCGACAACCAATCAATATGCGTGGGTGGAATGGATGTTTCCAGATGGTATTGAACCAATTGAATCCAACCAAACTTCAGCAAACATTCAAATCAATGAAGTAGGACAATATGAGCTGAAATTAATCGCTTCTAATGGATTTGATACAGTAGAGGTGAATAAAACATTAAATATTGATCAAAATATTGAGTTTGAAATAGACTTACAAAGTGTGAGTGATGACGAAAGTAGTGATGGAAGCATTCAAATAAATGTATCAGAAGGGAATCCACCTTATAGTTATCAATGGGAACATACTAATTTGGATACGGCTTTTGTAGCTGATTTAGATGCTGGTACCTATAGTGTAACCATTACTGATGCCTTCAATTGTTCAGTAGATAGTACTTTTACCCTTGTTTATACTAGTATTTCTACTAATGACTTAAAAAATGGGGGCATTCATATTGAACAGATGACGAATGGAGAATTGATCATTAATCACCAAGCTCCTACTAGTGAAATGCTAACCGCTACGATTTTTGATATTAATGGAAGGATGATGACTACATTAAATTTATATAAAGGACGTAATAGATTTACAAACTTACCGTTAACTAATGGAGTCTATATTATCCAAGTTTGGATGAATGAGCAGATATGGACAGATAAGTTTGTAGGTGAAATGAGGTAAGGTTAAACATTATTAAATAAATATGATCTAACTGTGACAATTTGAGTGAGTTAACTCAAAAAACACTAATTTTTTGACAAAAAACAAATAATATATGATGAAATCAATAGTTTATGTATGTTGTATAATGTTCATTAGTTTAATGACCTTAACAACTTATGCACAAGACGAAGCAGAAACTTTTGGAATGCCTGTAAGTGAGTTTCCTACGCCACCTTTATCTGAGAGTGCTACAGCTATTGTGAATTATAAATTGGATTATATGGATTTGAATCCTGGATTTAATTTAATTCATATAGATCAGGCTACAGGAGTGAAACTATTAGCTTATGTCAAGGCAAAAGCAGCCATTTACAGTCTCAAAGCTCTTGCACCAGATAGCACAAGTATTCCAATAAGAGTGGAAAAATCAGATGATGGCTGTATTTTTGCGATTATTGGGCCAGATTGGGTCAATACAATTTGTTCTGATCATTTCACCTATGATGAGGATGCAGAAAAAAAAGAAGATGTAAAAGAGAAAAGACGAAAGGAAGTAGATCAGGCTAAAAAAACGGATACAGAGAATAAGGTCTTAAGCAAAATAAAAGCTTATGAAGAACAAGAGGCAAAAGTTAAAAAGAAGAAGAAAAAGAAGAAGAAGAAATAATGGAAGGAATAAGTAAAAAATAATGATAATCAACAAATTAGCCCATTGAATAATAATTATTCAATGGGCTGGTTTATTAATAATACACCAAAGCTTACTATTTGCGTTTATCATTTTATTGTCTAAAATAAGTAAAAAGAAGGTAGATAGAGGAGGCATATTTTGCATAAGTAGGTGATTATTATTAATTTTAACTATATTTGTGAATTGATAAAAGATAACAAGATAATTTATTTATTTTTGTGTGTATTTTAAGCTTCAAACAAAAATAAATAGCTTAGTATGTAAGATAAGAGGGGCTATTAGATGCCTCTTTTTTTATAAGTGATCAGACAAATAAGACAGAGATAAATAATGTCTTTTATCATTATGTCTAAATGTGAGTATATTTTCCAGTATTAGCACAAGTAATTTCAGTATAATCTTTAATTTTGCCATTGCCAATTAGGAACAAGTGAAAAATAAATTTACAGTTTTGATTAGGGAAATTTGAAGCTAGACGAGGCAAAAAACGTAGGCAATGCAGGGCATTGGCGAGGCTTTTTAACGAAGTATAGTTTAAAATTTGTCAATCAAAATACAAAGTTATTTTTTACTGTTCCTTAGGAACGTTAAGAATAAGAAAAAAATAGG
>JAHDFT010000404.1 GCA_020628015.1 Bacteroidota bacterium | reverse complement strand
TTTTGCCTCGTCTAGCCACAAATTAACCGAACAAACATACCTAATTTATTTTTTGATTGTTACTAAGGTACTAACATTTTCTCAAAAGGAATGGTTTATCACTCAAAAAAGAAAAGGATTACCTCTTTATTAGAAGTAATCCTTTTCCATTTAGACCGTAAATTAAATCGAAGCTATGCAATAACACATTTTGCTTTTAGCCTTTCTTCTTTTTACCTTTTCTTTTCTTTGATTTTTTATCCTCCTCCGCTGGAGCTTGTGGCTCTAGTGGTTCTGCTATCTTTTCGGAAGCCACAGGTGCTGGAGGAGCTGCGACATTTGTAGTCGTTGTTGTAGTTGTTGTTGTGATAGATGGCGCAGGTGTTGGAGAAGCTACTGGTGCAGGAGCTGGAGCCGCAGGAGCTGTTGTAGCATTAGAAGCTCTGCTTGAACTACCTGAACTTTTTGAACTAGAATTATCATCCAATGTTGGTGTCGTTACTACTCCTTTCATAAATAAAGTAGCAGCTCCACCAGTAGACTTAATTTTGATACTCTTATTTTGTACCCCTACTTTTCCTTTACTATCAAAGGTCACCTTAATAGAACCTGATTCACCAGGCATAATAGGTGTTTTAGGAAACTCTGGAATTGTACATCCACAAGCGGTTTCTGCATCTTGGATAATCAATGGTGCAGTACCTGAGTTTTTGAAGGCAAAAGTATGACTGACCACATCTCCTACATTAATCCAATCAAAATCATGTGTGCGCTCACTAAATTCAATTTTAGCAGCCGCCTTTTTAGTTTTCTTAGGCTTTGGCTTTGATTTTTTCTTTGGAGGAGTTGCTTTTTTAGCTTTTGGCTCTTCTGCTGGTGGGTTATTCACCTTTTTTACAGGCACTTTTTCACTAGCAGCCGCTTTTTTAGCTTTTTCTGCCTTTGCTTTCTTTGCCGCTTCTGCTTTAGCCTTTTTTGCAGCCTCTGCTTTTTTGCGGTCTACTTCTTTCTGTTTTTCACGCTCGGCATCTCGCTTCTTTTTAATGGCATCCAATTCCGCCTTTCTTTTAGCGTCTGCCTTTGCTTTAGCATCTGATGTCTTTTTCTTCTTAGCATCCACTTTAGCCTTAGCATCTGCCTTCTCTTTAGTTTCTGCTTTCTTCGCTTCCTCAGTTTTAGCTTCAGCTTCAGCCGTTGCTTCAGTAGCACTTGTTTCCTGATCTCCTTCTGCTACCTCTTCTGTAGTCGTTTCTGTAGCAATAGGTTCTGTCTTTGCAGCAATTTCATTCGATGCCAAAGCAGTATTCTTTGAAGTATCCGTTTCTTGTTCTCCACTTGTTGTGTTACAAGCCATATGGCTCATCATCATGATACAGGCAATCAGATAAAAAGGGATTTTGTTGAAGATTTTCATATACAGGATAATTTTTATTTTTGGCGCAGCACTCTTGAAATGGTTTTGCTTTTATACTTTAGTGATAGATTAATTATCCTCATTGATAATTTGTTCAATCATTCAATGGATTATTTGAGTAACAGTATAAAGAAAAACATTGTTTTCAGAATGATCAACTTTGTAAGGAACAAGTAAAAAATAAGTGTTAAATTTATCAACCAAAATGGTACAATTATCTTTTGATTGTTCCTAAAATATAGGAAATGTAATAAATTGCTAGTTTGAGCTTATCCTACCTTTATAAAAAGCATATTTAAGACTTTCTAAGTCAGTATGGGGTCACTAGCAACCGTTAAAATAAATTTTGTAATTTAAAAAGGTTTGAATCAACTAGCTATTGCGATTACTAATAATTGAAAAATTACATCAAACACAAAAAGCTGACTAATAGCAATTTACTACTCTTTACTAATACAATCAGAATGCCAAATATGACCCGAAAATGACATTATTTTAGTGAATACAAAAGCATATTTAACAAATTTTAGGATATATAGTCTTAATCACTCATTTTACTGCCCTAGCAAGCCTCTACCCAATTTTTGAATTCTCCCTTCCTCTTTCAAACGTTTGAGTAGTGCATCAAGTATCCCATTAACAAAGTCTTTTGAACGAGGTGTACTATACAATTTGGCTACTTCAATGTACTCATTAATGGTCACTTTGACAGGAATTGTAGGAAAATATACTAATTCACATAGAGCCATTTTCATCAACAATACATCTACACTATTGACTCTTTCTATTTCCCAGTTAATCAACTGTGGGGTAATCATTTCTACAAATTCTTCTTGATGCTCAATTGTTTTGTGTAGTAAGTTAATACCAAACTTTGTTCGCTCTTTAAAATCATCATTTTTGACTAAGATTGGTAAATGATTTTTTTTGAAATCAAAAGCCTGGAGCGTACTATTAACGCTATGGCTAATCATTTTCCGATCATCAATCCAAGTCAAAAAACGTTCTTCTAAATGAGAACGATATAACTCATTTTTACACAATACTTTTTTAAAAAGACCAGCAGCAAATTTCGTATGATGTTTTTTAGTCCGATTTGTTAACTCACAATACTTATTATAAGCACTATTCTCGATCATTTTTTTGTAACAAGCTTTCACTACATCTTTATCAGTATAGGAGGTCAATTTGTGCAGCTTTACTAATGCTTGAAAAGTCTCATCATTGGCTAGAAACTGATAAATTGGATTTTGTAAAATAATCAGATTAGGTGTGGGCGTATCTTCTGTCTTATTTTTCAATAATTTTTGAGATTGTAATACTTTATCTCTCTCTACATAAGCCATTACCTCCCTCAACATAAACAAACCATACAAATACATTGTATAAGCTTGATCTATACTTCGTATTAGATTTTTTTCCAAACCATGACTGGTCAAGGAATCATTAATTTGATAAGCAAATAACGCTTGTAGCACTTTGATGCGAATACTTCTTCTAGGTATCATAGGACTAGTCTGAAATCGTATTTTTATTCCTGCAAAAGTACATAAAAATATTGATCTCTTATACTATGTATTGATTAAGTTTCTCTCCTTGTTTTATAAACTATCTAGGATAGCACATATAATACTTTATAACTGGCGTTGCCAATGTTGCTAAATTATCACAATCAGAGGCTTTGGTAATATCTTTGACGGTTCCATCTCTATATAAAATATTGATTTGACTGCCCTTATAAGTATAAGCACTATTGCTAGTGGCATCAGAAAAAATAAAAAAAGCAGCATCTTCTACCGTAATTTGATGCTTTAGGGCAAAACCCTCTCTTAATTCCTGTATCAACTCCTCTGGAAATGGTTCATTCCGCCAATTACTTTTTAACAATTGTCGATTGGTTAATCGTCGAGATAATTCTGACAATACATAATCCTTCTTATAATCTTGCCAAACCCTTATGGCCGCAAAAATATCAACATCTCCTAAACGAGCAAAAGCATCCAATAAACTAGGATCTTTATGAAAATCAGCTAAGGTGAAATCATTTTTCAAAAAATAAAGCAAATAAGGCGCACCAAAAAGCTCATGACCAGCTTGTACCAAAGCCTTAGCCCTATCAAAGATACGTACCAGCATCATCTCCGCACTAATCACCGTCTTGTGCAAATACACCTGCCAATACATAATTCGTCGTGCAATCAGAAAATTCTCTACCGAATAAATCCCTTTACTTTCAACAACAAGGTGATTGTCTTTTACATTGAGTAGTTTAATCAAACGCTCTGAACCAATCACCCCTTCATGTACTCCTGTAAAAAAACTATCTCGATTCAGATAATCCAAGCGATCCATATCCAATTGGCTAGAAACCAAGTCATGCAAAAACGCTTTTGGATAAGCTCCATTAAAAATACGAATGGCTAAATCTAATTTCCCATCAAAAATTTCATTCAATCTTTGCATAAATAAATCCGAAACCACTTCATGATTCATCCCCTGTACAATACTGTGTTCTAAGGTGTGGGAATAAGGTCCATGCCCTATGTCGTGCATTAAAATGGCTATCGTTACTGCTTCTGCCTCTTCTTCTGTAATCTCAACCCCTTTCAAACGGAGACTTTCAATAGCTTGTGTCATTAAAAAAGTAGCTCCTAAAGTGTGGTGAAAACGAGAATGTAAGGCTCCTGGGTACACATAAGAGGTCAAACCCAATTGCTGAATGTTTCGCAATCTCTGAAAATAGGGATGCTCGATAATATCGAATACAATTTCGTAAGGAATACTGACAAAACCATAAACTGGGTCATTAATGATTTTCTTCTTATTCATTGTGGTTCATCTATTGAGTAGTGGTATAATATGAGATAGGATAAAACAGAAATGAATTGCTTTTTTACAAAAATACATAAAAAAACGCCAGTACTTTACAGTACTAGCGCATAGAAAATAAAATTTGAAGAGATAAAAGATAGCCCTCAGAGCTTGTTTTAACTTTATCATGAAAGTTATAAAGCTTAATCTAGTGCCAATTACACTAAATTTAGTTTGAGGTTTGTCTTAAAGGAATTGAATCGTTTGGAGAACCATAACGAATTTCATTGCCTCGATGTTGTCCATAAATGAAATTAACGATAAATCCCAGCGTCATACGATCTATTTGGCAAATTTCGCAAATTTCCTCAGTAGTAGACAGAGACAAACTAAAGCCGTCGTTTAAGAAAGTGATTTTGTCTTTATAATGCTTTTTAATAAACTCAAATAAACGACGATGTTCAGATGGCACATACATTACAGTCATAATAAAACATTTTGTAGGTTAGAGATAATGTGTCTTTGACATTCAAACATTTGCAAAGATTAATTTTTAGTATTTGAAATAGCTAAAAGTCTTGTTCTTTAACAGCTATATTGACTCACTATCTTTACTTTAGATTGACAAAACATGTATTTGTAACGCTTTAGTAATGAAGCTTGATTATTTTGCTAAACGATATAGCACAGCAAAATAATTACAAATTAGCTTAGTAATGGAACAACACCAAGTCCACTAAAAAAATTCACAAAAAAACTCAAAATAACATCCAAAGACACTTTTATTAGCAAATAAAATAACATTCAATTATTTTAATTGAGTGCATGACATATTGGGGGATTTTTGATGCAATTCGGTAGAG
>JAHDFT010000403.1:2788-5079 GCA_020628015.1 Bacteroidota bacterium | reverse complement strand
CTTCATACTGTATTTTTGAGATTAAACGAGTTGGCAAAGATAATATAATATATTGCACTATGTGATGAAAACACAATAAATTCGGCGATCTGTTTTATTGCTAATTCATCACTATCCTTGCCATTCTTCTTTCAGCATACTGTAAACAAAATGATCTACAAAGCGGTTATTGAGCCATTCGCAGCTTCTGAGTTTACCTTCTTTGATAAAGCCCAATCGCTCAGGAACTGCCTGACTTTTGGTATTCTCTGTCGCACATCTAATCTCTAAACGATTGAGCTTTAACTCTTCAAATCCATAGTTAATAATGGCTTTACAAGATTGGGTAATGATGCCTTTTCCCACATAATCATTAATCAACCAATAATTGATATTGGCCTTGCGATCTTGTTTATTGATTTCGTAAAAACCAATACTTCCAATCATATTTTCCTCCTCAAAAATCATTAATTGTAAACCTTTGTCTGCTGCGATTTTCCCTAGACAATATTCAATATATAAAATAATGTCCTGTTCTACTGTTGCACCAGAAATCCAAGGTAGAAATTCCTCTAAATGGCTCCGATTGTCTTCAATGAGTTTGAATAAATCAGGGCCATGCAATGGTTCTATGATGTGGAGGGAGATAAGTTCCGAGGGGGAAAGTAGAATCATTATTTTTCTTATTTATATCTTGGTTTTCGCTGATATTTTCTTTAAAAAAAACTTTTTGATTTATGGAATGATAAAGCTTGTAATGTGCGACCCTGCTAGGGTCGATGGGTTGGGAAACTTCTATTTTGACTAACGTACTTTGACCCTGATGGGGTCATTAAGAAAAAGAGGAAGCATATCAAACCTCAGCTAGGCTCAAGTATAAGCCTTTATTAATAAGACCTATACCTGATTCTTTCTCATAAACTATTTCATTTTCTCATTCAATAATCAGCGAAATCTAAGTTGTATATTAATACACCCCAATCAACTCCCTCAACTGCCTGACCCCATTACATTTCAGATCAACCATATAAATCCCTTTCGACAATTGGAGTTGATTAAGATCATAATAGTGAAAATGCTTCCCTTCTGCTTCTTTATAGCTTTCTGTATAAATCAAACGCCCAGAAAGATCATAGATTTCCATATCTACTGCACTATTTTTGCTCAAATAATAGCGTAAATATAAGATTTGAGAAGTAGGATTTGGATACAGTAATAAATCCCCCATTTCTTTAACCTCTAGGTCATAATCTTCCATACCTACAGGATACATTTCACGGACAATGGCAAATTCATCCACAATCTCTCCTACTCCATTGAGGTAACGACTAATCAAGGTATCCCCTTTCACATCCATGACAATAGAACCAATCCCATCATCTGTTGAACACATAATCGGGTGATCTAGTGGTGCGCCTTCATCTTGGCTTCCTCCATTCCCACAAACAACATAGATCGTTCCTTTCAAAGAATCATCTGCATAAACACGTTTGTAATAAGGCTCTTTTTTATTGGTCCAATCATTGCAATCATCGACAAAATTATTGTCTGTTAAGGTACTAGACAATCCATAATGCCCCTTGATTTGTGCAGAACGCTCATAAACATGGCTATGTCCTGCTAATACCAAATCTACACCATAGGCTTCTAAGGTTGGGAGGAAATTTTCTCTCATTCCTGTCATAAAAGCCTCAAAAGCATCATCAGAATCATGAGAACCTTTGGAATAAGGCGGCTCATGGAAGAAGGCAACGACCCAGTCAGCAGTAGTAGCCGCTAAATCTTGGCGCAACCAATCCATCATGACCGACTCCTCAAACAAAATCCATGTTACCTCCGAATTGAGGGAAATAAAATGCACATTTCCATGATCAAAACTATAGTATAATTCTGTACCAGAAGGCACTCCACCAGCTTCTCCTTCAGTTGGCATGTGTACAATATCAAAATAAGGGCCAGCCGTACTTTCTGGATTCGTATAGTAACCATCTACCGATAAATAATCGTGATTTCCTGGTGTCGTCCAAAACGGCCACTTTCTCAAAATATCTTGATACCCCCATTCCCCTGAAAAAACAATATCTTGATATTCTTGGTCAGAACCTACTTGATAAGCATTATCGCCCAACCATAACCAGACATCTGTATGGCGATCTCCTGTATAATCGACATAGGCATCTTTAACCATTTTCTGTAGTTCATTTCCCCTACCAAAATCCCCTAAAACCCATATCCGCATTGCTTCAGGTGTACCTGGAATGGGCGCAGTTTTAAAGATATAGTTTTCTCCGATTTCGGTCAATTCTTCATCT
>JAHDFT010000403.1:0-2688 GCA_020628015.1 Bacteroidota bacterium | reverse complement strand
AATGGGCGCAGTTTTAAAGATATAGTTTTCTCCGATTTCGGTCAATTCTTCATCTCCGTCAAATATAGTGTAATAATACTTCGTATTTGGCGAAAGTCCGCTTATTTTTACGGCATGATCTATGTTGTTTTTTGACATTTCTATGATGTCAATCATGGCATCTGGAGCAGTTCCATACATCAATTTACTAGGAATACTGTCCATTGTTCGCCAACAAACGACAATGCTTTCTGAAGTTGGTGTTTGCAAATAGGGTCCTCGAATAATTGTGCTATCTTGTGCTAATACTGGATTACAGTAAATATTAAAAAGCACAAAAAGGCCTAAAAATAGGGCTACGGCGTTTTTCATGTTTTTTTTCTTTGTAAATTAGCAAAAAAGATTGAAATAAGAATAATGAAAACAGCTTATTCTACAGGCTTTCAAGTACTTAGAAATAGGCAATTTGTGCAACAAAACTGTAATAGCTTTGTTGTTCTAAACAAAAGAATAGCGATAAAACAATAATTAATTAAAATACCATGTCAAAATATCCACATCTACTGGAACCCTTAGATTTGGGGTTTACTACACTTAAGAATCGAGTATTAATGGGTTCTATGCATACTGGCCTAGAAGAAGCCAAAGGCGGTTTTGAAAAAATGGCTGCCTATTTTGGGGAAAGAGCCAGAGGAGAATGCGGTTTAATGGTAACAGGAGGTATTTCACCCAATCGTCAAGGATGGACGAAGCCTTTTGCAGCAAAACTTTCGACTAAAGGAGAAGCGGCACAGCACAAAATCATTACCAAAAGAGTTCATGAGGAAGGTGGAAAGATTTGTATGCAGATTTTACATACGGGACGTTATGGTTATCATCCTTTTTTGGTGAGTCCTTCTAAAATTAAATCTCCAATCACTCCTTTTAAGCCTTGGAAATTGTCTAATCGAGCCATTAAAGGAACGATTGATGATTATGCCGATTGTGCTGCATTAGCGCAGGAAGCAGGCTATGATGGTATAGAAATCATGGGATCGGAGGGCTACCTTATCAATCAATTTATTGCGGAAAGAACCAATGACCGTAAGGATGAATGGGGAGGGAGTTATGATAATCGAATTCAATTACCCCTACAAATTCTCCTTAAAACAAGAGAGAAAGTGGGTAAAAACTTTATTATTATCTATCGTTTGTCTATGCTAGACCTAGTAGAAGGCGGAAGTAGTTGGGAAGAAGTGGTTAAATTGGCAAAATTGGTAGAACGAGCTGGTGCAACGATTATCAATACAGGAATTGGCTGGCATGAGGCAAGAGTGCCTACGATTGCAACAATGGTGCCTAGGGCTGCTTTTACTTGGGTGACGCATCGTTTGAAAGGGGAAGTGAAAATTCCACTCATTACTTCCAATCGAATTAATATGCCCAATGTAGCCGAGCAAGTTTTGGCAGATGGTCATGCAGATATGATCTCTATGGCTCGTCCTTTCTTGGCGGATTCGGATTGGGTGAAAAAGGCGATGGAAGGTCGAGAAGATGAAATCAATACTTGTATTGGTTGTAATCAGGCTTGTTTGGATCATGTATTTAAAAATCAACGGGCGAGTTGTTTGGTGAATCCTAGAGCTTGTTATGAAACAGAACTCAATTATGAACCAGCGGTAACGATTAAGCGTGTGGCGGTTGTAGGTGCAGGGCCTGCAGGTTTAGCAAGTGCGACCATTGCAGCACAACGAGGACATGAAGTGACCCTTTTTGAGGCATCTGGGGAAATTGGTGGACAATTCAATATGGCTAAGACGATTCCAGGAAAAGAGGAATTTTATGAAACCATTCGTTATTTTAATAAACAAATTGAGTTGACAGGGGTAAAACTACATTTAAATACGCCTGTTTCTGCTGAGGATTTGATTAAAGGGAATTTTGATGAGGTGATTTTGTGTACAGGGGTTACGCCTAGGGTCATTAAATTGGAAGGTGAAGATCATGAAAAAACCTTGACCTATGTAGAAGTATTGGCACAGAAAAAGCCTGTTGGGAAAAAGGTGGCGATTATTGGTGCTGGTGGAATTGGCTTTGATATGGCGGAATATTTATCGCATGAGGGTGAACCTTCTAGCTTGAATATTGATAAATATATGGACGAATGGGGCATTGATAAAAATTATAATCGTCCAGGTGGCTTGAAAGATGGGGATCTGGAACAGCATTCTGCTAGAGAAATCTATCTTTTACAACGATCTGAAGGGAAATTAGGGGCAAAACTGGGGAAAACAACTGGTTGGATTCACCGTAGCAGCCTCAAGCATAAAGGAATTAAAATGATTTCTAGTGTCCGTTATCAAAAAATAGATGATCAAGGTTTACACATCACCATTAATGAAGAACCGCAAGTTTTGGAGGTGGATAATGTGGTGATCTGTGCAGGACAAATTTCCCATAAAACCCTATTCGATCCACTTACCGAAGCAGGCATCTCTGTTCATTTGGTTGGTGGAGCTAAGAAGGCTGGTGAATTGGATGCCAAAAGAGCGATTGATGAAGGAAGCCGATTGGCAGCGACTTTATAATTGACTAGACATAACATAACTATCCTATATTTGTAGTTTAATAATGGTAAAAGATAAACTCGTAATTATTTTTCCCATTACTAAATCTCCTAGGAACGAGTGAAAAATAAGTGTACAAATTTTGGTTAGGGAAATTTATCAC